>NZ_JBFULH010000066.1:0-15759 GCF_056400445.1 Pseudomonas sp. P5_B2
GATCTACGTTGGTAAGGTTGAACGCATCGTCGACTTCGGCGCATTCGTCAACATCCTGCCTGGCAAGGACGGTCTGGTTCACATCTCCATGTTGAGCGATGCTCGCGTTGAGAAAGTGACCGACATCCTGAAAGAAGGCCAGGAAGTGGAAGTACTGGTACTGGACGTGGACAACCGCGGCCGTATCAAGCTGTCCATCAAAGACGTAGCAGCAGCCAAGGCTTCGGGCGTTTAATTATTCCCCACGCCTGACTGCTACAACGTTATAAAAAATGCCCCGCAGTGAAAGCTGCGGGGCATTTTTTTTGTCTGTGAAACGGGGCGTGAAGTTGCCGGCCCTGAAACCCGGTGCTAGGTTTAGCCCACTGCCCGTGTAGCTCAGTTGGTAGAGCAGCGCACTCGTAACGCGAAGGTCGCAGGTTCGATTCCTGTCTCGGGCACCACTCCTCTGCTGTTTCACCTTTCTGCTCAAAGCCCTTCCAGCGTTTTTTGTCGAATTGAAGTAAAAGTCCATATAAATCGTCAACCAAACGTCCTATATTCGGTATTGCACACGTACAACTTTGCAGTTTTCAGATGATCCCCGAATGGTTCTGAAGGCCAGACAAACCGGGCTTCAACCGGTTTTTTGCGTCAGAGAGATCCTTGATGATCCAGATCCATCTTCCATTCCCCAGATCAGCGAGAACAACATGACCGTTAAAGAATTAACCCAAGAAGCCAGACACGAAGAAGCGCTCAAAAAGTACTTGCTGGATTCGCCCCAGCTAGCCGAAGAGATCAAGGACCTGCCGGCCGATGATCAGAAAGACCAGATTCAATGGGCGTTCGAGGACGAGGCCGAAGCCCAGGGCTTGCAGCCGTGGGAATTGACGCTCAAGTACACCTCCACCCCGGAAGAGTTCGAGGCTGCGCGCCTGGTGCTGCACAAGGAGGCGGCCGAGGTGCTGGGTGTCGAGTGGGAAGAGTATTGCGAGATGAACAATCTGGTGGTCTGAGAGCAGCTTCAAGTTTCAAACGGTAAGCTACAAGTCAGAGCAAAACTGCTTGAAGCTTGGAGCTTGCCGCTTGTAGCTGCGTCTTAGAGGCTGAGCCGCATCGACAGATCGATAGCCTTCACATCCTTGGTCATCGCGCCAATCGAAATGTAATCGACCCCGGTTTCGGCGACAGGCAGCAACGTACTTTCATTGATCCCGCCGCTGGCCTCCAGTTTGGCCTTGCCTGCGTTCAGGCGCACAGCTTCGCGCATGTCATCCAGGCTCAGTTCATCGAGCATGATGATGTCAGCACCCGCCGCCAGAGCTTCTTTGAGCTCGCTCAAGCTTTCCACTTCGATCTCCACCGGTTTGCCCGGGGCAATCTTGTGCGCGGCGTTAATGGCCTCAGGGATGCCCCCGCTGGCGGCGATATGGTTTTCCTTGATCAGGAAGGCGTCATACAGACCGATGCGGTGGTTGTGGCAGCCGCCGCAGGTCACGGCGTATTTTTGCGCCAGGCGCAGTCCGGGCAGGGTTTTGCGGGTGTCGAGCAACTTAACTTGGGTGTTGGCGACAAAATCCGCCAGGTACTGCGCACGCGTGGCCACGCCCGACAGCAATTGCAGGAAGTTCAGTGCACTGCGTTCGCCGGAGAGCAGAGAGCGCGCCGGGCCTTCGAGGTGGAACAGCGCCTGATTGGGGTTTACCCGTTCGCCGTCACTCACCTGCCAATGCACTGCGACCCGTGGGTCCAGTTGCCGGAAAACCGCATCGACCCACGCAGTGCCAGCAATGACGGCGGCATCACGAGTGATGATGGTGGCTTTTGCCAGGCGTTCGGCCGGGATCAGCTGCGCGGTGATGTCGCCGCTGCCGATGTCTTCGCGCAGCGCACGGCGTACGTTGGCTTCGATTTCGGCGGTCAAGTCGGCGAGACGTAGATTCGGCATATCGGGCTCCACAAACAAAGTGATCCGATTATAGGGCCATGGCACGAGTCAACCCAAGGTCTCATAGACGTTCCATTCGCGGCAATGATCGCATCCGGAGGGGCTATCGCGGCATACTGGGCGCCAACACAGTCGTCGTTGAAGGAACCTGTATGCAGTTGGACCCCGCGAGTGGTTGGTGTCAGGACGTGCGTTTATGCCCCTCACCCAACTTCAATGCGCGCCCCTCGGGCGAAATTTCGCTGCTGGTGATCCACAACATCAGCTTGCCGCCAGCGCAGTTCGCCACCGGCAAAGTGCAAGAATTCTTCCAGAATCGTCTGGATGTCACGGAGCATCCTTATTTTGAAGGCATTGCTGACTTACGGGTGTCAGCCCACTTTCTGATTGAGCGTGATGGCACTGTCACTCAGTTTGTCTCTTGTAATGAGCGCGCCTGGCACGCCGGTGTTTCGAGCTTCGGAGGCCGGGAAACCTGTAACGATTTTTCGGTGGGCATCGAGCTTGAAGGCACGGATGATCTGCCGTTCACCGATGCTCAGTATCTCGCGCTGACGGCGTTGACCCGGCAGCTGCAAAACGCCTACACCGGCATCACTGCGCAGCGCATTTGCGGGCACAGTGACGTCGCCCCAGGGCGCAAGACCGATCCAGGACCGGCATTCGACTGGGCGCGCTATCGCGCAGCCCTGGCAAAAGAGGAAGGACAATGAGTTTTGTGGTGTTGCTGTTGGCGGTGTGGATCGAGAAATTCTCGGCATTGCGCCATCGGGTCCAACGAGATGGCGGTTGGGTGCGCGAGCTGAACAAGCTTGAGGTCACCCCACGTCTGATCGATCGGCCATGGTTGATCCTGGTCATTATGGTGCTGTTGCCGGTCGCACTGCTGGGGTTGCTACTGGTGGTGCTGGACCCCGTGGCCTATGGTCTGCTGGCGTTACCGGTGCATTTGCTGGTGGTGATTTACAGCCTGGGGCGCGGCGATCTGCTGGCCGGCCTGGGGCCATTTCGCGATGCCTGGCGTCGGGAAGACCTACAAGCCGCTGAGCATGTGGCCGAACGCGACCTGGATATTTGCGCCGATAGCGCCGAACAATTGCTGGAACGGGTTGAAGCGCACCTGCTGTGGGAGGCATACCAGAGTTTCTTTGCGGTCATTTTCTGGTACTTCCTGCTGGGGCCGGTTGCCGCGCTCAGTTATCGCTTGTTGGCACTGACCGAGGAGCATGGGCAGAACCCGGCCGTGGTCGAGCGCGCGGCCCAATTGCGTCACGCCTTTGATTGGGTGCCCGTGCGTTTGCTGGCGGCGAGTTTTGCACTGGTAGGTAACTTTGTGGCGGTCGGCCGGGTGATGTTGCATGAGTTGCTGAACTGGAACATCAGCGCCGCTCAGCTGATCGAGAAGGTCGGGATGGTCGCCGGCGAAATTCCGGCACCGGTCGTCGGACCTGATGGCATCAACAGCCTGGACCGGATCTGGGAGTTGCTACTGCGCGCGGCGGTGCTCTGGTACGCCGGTTTTGCGCTGTGGACTGTCTTCTCTTAGCACCTCAATCCCTGTAGCAGCCTGCGTCCGGCTGCGAAGCAGTCGCCAATCCAATGACGCAATACATCTGACACTCCTCAGTGTCTTCATGACGACTGCTGCGCAGCCGGACGCAGGCTGCGCCAGCTGCTACAGGTCCGCGCCTTCCTTCTTTAACCTTAAGTTACAAAACACCCTGCCGATATAAGATATACAGGGATAGCGCTGAATAGTGGCTATCTGCCGCCAATTAGCGCCTGCCAAATAAAAATAAGAATTCAAAGGGAGACTTCCAGTGAAGAGCTTGCTCTATCCCGCCGTCGCGCTAATGAACCGCCTGAGCTTCGGCATGAAGTTCAGCCTGATCAGCGTGCTGTTCCTTGTGCCCATGCTGGTCACCAACTTTTATCTGGTGCGCGACTCCTATCGTGAATTTCAGGGCACACAAGTCGAACTGCAGAGCCTCGACCTGCTGGGCAGCGGTCTGACCCTTCGGCGAGACCTGGAGACCCTGAATAATCTGGTGCAGATCAACGTCACGCTGGGCCAGTCCGGCAAGGCCGGCAATGTCGAGTCGAAGATCGGCGTGCTGGAGCAAAGTATCCTGGCGCGCCTGCAAGGGCTGACGGCGATGACTACTGATCCGGAGCAGATCACGACTTTCGACGGCAAACGCGATGAAATGATCGCCGCGTTCAAGGCCCAGCAAGCGGAAACTTCCCTGCAAAGCAAAAGTGGCATGATCGGCAAACTGCTCGGCAACGCGCAGATTTTCAGCCAGATCATCGCCACTCAGGCCGGCCTCAGTCGTGACAGCCAAAGCGATATGCGTCAACTGAGCGAACTGATCACAAGCGTCACTCCGCGTGTGACCCAACTGCTGGGCGAAGGCCGGGCGATGGGTTCCTTTTCGCTGGGGCAAGGCTTTATCAACTCTGCGTCGAGCACTCGATTTGATGAGCTGTTGGCACAGATCGAAAGGCTTCAGGGTGAATACAGCCTGAAGCTGCAGGACGCCTTGGGCTCCAGCAAGGCAGCGCGCGAAACCCTGGCTGCGCAAGCTGATAGCAGCAAGGCCTCGCTGAAAAAAGCCAGTGAGCTGTTCGAAGAAAAAGTGGTGATGGCGGACACACTCGATACACCCTGGCAGGGCTTTTACGATCAGGTCACCGGCCTGATGGACCAAACTTACCAACTCAATGAAGCCACGCTGAAGTTCCTCGGCACACAGTTGCAGCAGCGACTGGAGCAAAACCGCACCCACATGGTCTTGCAGACCGTGGCGCTGTCGGTGGTGTTTGTGCTGATTTTTTACCTTTACGGCGGCTTCTACGCTTCAACCCGCACCACCCTCAAGCGGCTGGGCGCAATGATGGATAAGGTCGCAGCCGGTGACATGACGGTGACCTTTCGCGCGCATAGCCGCGATGAGCTGGGCGAGTTGGGCGAGGTGTTCAACAGCACTGTGAAGAAAATCCATGACCTGATCGAGCGCGTCGGCAAGACCGTGAATGAGGTCGAGCGTCAGGCCGGGCAGGTTCAAAGCGTTTCTACCCAGAGCAACCAGGCGGTGGCCGGGCAACGTACGCAGATTGAGCAGGTCGCCACGGCCATGAACCAGATGTCGGCCACCTCCCTCGAGGTGGCGCGCAGTGCGGCTGCGGCGGTCAGCAGCGCCCACAGCGTCAATGACGAGACCATCACCGGCCGCGGGCTGGTGGCGTCCCAGCAGGGCAGCATCGCGCAATTGGCCAGTGAGATCGATCAGTCGGTGCTGGTGATCAATCAACTGGCCAGCGACAGCCAGTCCATCAGCCGCGTGCTGGAAGTGATCAAAAGCATCGCGGAGCAGACCAATCTGCTGGCCCTTAACGCGGCCATTGAAGCCGCGCGGGCCGGAGAGCAGGGGCGTGGTTTTGCGGTGGTGGCCGATGAGGTCCGGACGCTGGCCAAACGCACCCAGCAATCGACCGAAGAAATCGAAAAGATGATCAGCAAGCTTCATAGCGGAGTCGGCGCGGCGGTGAAAGCCATGGGCATCAGTCATCAGGTGGCTGACGGCACGGTCGGGCAGTCGGAAAAGGTCCAGCAGGCGCTGGAAAACATCCTCGGCGCCGTCGGCATGATCGTTGACCAGAACCAGCAGATCGCTGCTGCTGTCGAGCAGCAGAATGCTGTCGCCCACGACATCGATCAGAACATTGTCGAGATCAACCGTGCCGGTGAGCGCACTGCAGAAGGGGCGCACCAGACCGAGGATGCCAGCCGTGCGTTGTCGGCTCAGGTGGTGGAACTCAAGCACCTGATCAGCGCTTTCAGGGTTTGAAAAAATCCCTGTGGGAGCKAGTTTGCTCACTCCCACAGATTTCACACACAATTTGTAGTGCTTTTTATTTTTTCGGGCGGATAATGGCCTGTTGTCCTCAGTGCTCTGATTTTTCGTCTTCAATGAGGGGGATCTTTCACTCGGGCTTGCCATGAGGAGGCGGGGTTATGTCTGTCGCAACGATCGGAGTCCAGGGGCGCTGCGCCCATTGCGGGTGTACCTGTGTGCTCGAAACCTGGCAAATCAATGCCATTGCGATCAACGAGTCGTTCGCCTGCACTCACTGTCATAAAGCCTTGCAGTTGATCGACCCGAAACAGATCAAGCGCTTCAAGTCTCTCGACTCACTGGCCATGCTCCGGGCGAGCACCCTGGTGATGGTGTGCACCGCGGTCCTGGTGGCGCTGGTCATGGAATGGATCGGAATGCTCAGCGTGGTTGAACAGCTGAATTTTTCGCTGATCGCGATTCTGGTCTACTACTCCATCAATCAGTTCGCCCGGCAACGGCAACACCTCACGCTGATTCTGGATGCCGCCAAGGCCCACGCCGACTGATTACCAGTTGAACAGCTTGCAAGCATTAGCCGTGCTGGCGGCTGCCAATTGTTCAGGGCTGATTGCCATTATCTGCGCCAGTGCCGCGCAGATCGCCGGCAGGTGCGCCGGGCTGTTGCGTTGACCGGGAAACATGGCGGGTGCCATGTCCGGTGAGTCGGTTTCCAGCACTACGGACTCCAGGGGCAAATCAGCGAGCACGCGGTGCATGCGTAGCGCCTGTGGCCAGGTCGCAGCGCCGCCCAGACCCAGTTTGAAACCGAGCTTGATGTACTCGCGCGCTTCTTCTTTGCTGCCCGCAAAGGCGTGGATGATCCCGGCGCGTTTCAAGCGGAAGCGTTTCAACGTGGCAATCACTGCCGCATGGCTGCGCCGCACATGAATCAGCGCCGGCAGATTGAAGTCCACCGCCAGCTGCAGTTGCGCATCGAACAGTGTCTGCTGGCGCTCTCGGTCCAGGGTGTCGATGAAGTAATCCAGACCGATCTCGCCCACTGCGCACAGCTGCCGATGGCCGGCCAGACGCGTCAGCCAGTCGGCGAGTTCACGTAAATCTTCCGGGCGGTGATCTTCCAGGTAAACGGGGTGCAAACCGAATGCAGCGTGCAAGTCGGGATCGCTTTGCACCAGATCCCAGACTCGCTGCCAATTGGCCTGATAAACCCCCAGCACCACCATCCGCCGCACACCCAGGGCGCGGCTTTCGGCCAGCAGCGCCTGACGGTCCTCGTCGAAATCCGGAAAATCCAGATGAGTGTGGCTGTCGATCAGCTCCACGGTTCAGTCCCGCCGAATACGCTGCTTGAAAGTCCGCGCGATGGCCTGCACGCCGGGTTGGTAATCGGACTGCTCGATGGCGGCCAGTGCAAGTGCAAGGGCTTTATCGGCGATCAATTGATGCTGCTGGGCCATGGCGTTGACCGGCAGCGGCAGGAAGTCCAGCAACTGCGTGTCGCCGAACGTACCCAGGCGCAACGGACGGGTTTTCAACGGATAGTCATGCAAGGCATCGAACACACCCTGAAGCAGCACATAGGAGGTGGTTACCAGCGCATCTGGCAGATGACCCAGACGCTGGAGCAGTTCTTCCATCAACTGCTTGCCGCACTCGCGGCTGAACGATTCGCCATGCTCAATCAACACCTCGCCCTGGAACCCGTCCAGCGCTTGTTTGAAGCCGGCCGCGCGTTCCTGGCTGATACTCAACTCGGGGCGCGCGCCGATCAAGGCGATCTGCTTGGGCAACGGGTCCAGTAGACTGCGGGTCAAATGCAGGCTGGCCTCGCGGTCATCACTGATCACCGAGCAAAAATGCTCGGGCTCCATGACCCGGTCGATGGCGATGATCGGAATGCCTTTAGCCTGCAACTGACGATAGCTGTCGTCACCCGGCGGCAGGCAACTGGCGACAATCAGCGCGTCGCAGCGCCGGGCGCGGAACAGTTGCAGCAATTGTCGCTCACTGTCCGGCGCATCGTCGGAGCTGGCGATCAGCAACTGATAGCCGCGCGCCCGGGCACCTTGTTCCAGCAGTTTGGCGATTCGTGCGTAACTGGGGTTTTCCAGGTCCGGCAGAATAAAGCCCAAGGTGCGCGTGTGCCGACTGCGCAACCCGGCCGCTTGAGGATTGGGCGTAAAGCCGTGCTGCTCGACGACCGCGCGAACGCGCTCGACAGTGGCACTGCTGATGCGCTGCTGTTCGGCTTTGCCATTAATGACATAGCTGGCGGTGGTTACGGACACACCGGCCAACTGTGCGATATCACTGAGTTTCAACTCGGGATTTCCTTGTTTTTTCGAGCTTGCCCGACATTTTCGCCAATCCTACCCGAATCAGGCAGACGACTAATGTCCAAGCACATCCGACAAGTTGGGCTTCAAGGATGAGACATTATCGAGTAACGTGCCAAGTATTCTAGATTAAACGTTTCAGTAGGCGTATTTTCGGAGCTGTAAGCACCTTTGGCCGGTTCTGCCGTGAAACCGCCAAAGGTGAAGATTAGGCGCCTAAGCTGATTCAATCAAAACAATACCTGGCGTCATCAGACGCCAAAAAGGAGAAAGCATGCTCGAGCTCACCCTAGAGCAGATTTCCATGGGCCAATCGGCTGTGGATAAGTCCGCTGCGTTACAGTTATTGGCCGAGCATCTGATCGCCGATGGCCTGGTTGCCGAGGGCTATCTGGCCGGCTTGCAGGCGCGAGAAGCTCAGGGCTCGACCTTTCTCGGACAAGGTATTGCCATCCCTCACGGAACACCGCAAACCCGCGATCTGGTGTTTTCCACCGGCGTGCGGTTGATGCAGTTCCCCGAGGGCGTGGATTGGGGCGACGGCCAGATCGTTTACCTGGCGATCGGTATTGCGGCCAAGTCCGATGAGCATCTGCGTTTGTTGCAACTGTTGACCCGCGCCCTCGGTGAAACCGATCTGGGCCAAGCCTTGCGCCGTGCGAGCAGCGCCGAGGCCTTGTTGAAACTGCTGCAAGGCGCGCCGCAGGAATTGGCGCTGGATGCGCAGATGATTGGCCTGGGTGTGTCCGCCGATGACTTCGAAGAACTGGTCTGGCGCGGTGCGCGTTTGCTGCGCCAGGCCGATTGCGTGAGCAACGGTTTCTCTGCCGTGTTGCAACAGGTCGAAGCGTTGCCACTGGGCGACGGCTTGTGGTGGTTGCATAGCGAGCAAACGGTCAAGCGCCCAGGCCTGGCCTTCGTCACCCCGGACAAACCGATACGCTACCTCGGCCAGCCGCTCAGCGGTCTGTTCTGCCTGGCCAGCCTCGGTGAAGCGCATCAGGCCTTGCTCGAACGTCTGTGTGCGTTGCTGATCGAAGGTCGCGGCCACGAATTGGGCCGCGCCACCAGCAGCCGCAAAGTGCTCGAAGTCCTGGGCGGCGAACTGCCGGCGGACTGGCCGAGCGCTCGCATCGCACTGGCCAACGCCCACGGCTTGCACGCGCGCCCGGCGAAGATCCTCGCGCAACTGGCGAAAAGTTTTGAAGGTGAAATTCGCGTGCGCATTGTCGACGGCCAGGACAGCGCGGTGTCGGTTAAAAGCTTGAGCAAACTGCTCAGCCTCGGCGCCCGTCGGGGCCAGGTGCTGGAATTCGTTGCCGAACCGAGCATTGCCGCCGATGCCTTGCCGGCCCTGTTGGCTGCCATCGAAGAAGGTCTCGGGGAAGAAGTCGAGCCGTTGCCAGCGGTGAGCCAACAACGCGAAGAAGTCGCCGATGTGGCCGAAGTGCTGCTCGCCCCGGCGTCCGGCAGTGTGATTCAAGCCATCGCTGCGGCCCCGGGCATTGCCATCGGCCCGGCGCATATTCAGGTGCTGCAAATCATCGATTATCCGTTGCGGGGTGAGTCTGCTGGTATCGAACGCGAGCGTCTGAAACACGCAGTGGCGCAGGTGCGTCGCGACATCGAAGGCTTGATCGAACGCAGCAAGTCCAAGGCCATCCGCGAGATTTTCATCACCCACCAGGAAATGCTCGACGACCCGGAACTGACCGATGAAGTCGACACCCGCCTCAAGCAAGGCGAAAGCGCCGAGGCGGCGTGGATGGCGGTGATCGAAGCGGCGGCCAAACAGCAGGAATCGTTGCAGGACGCCTTGCTCGCCGAGCGTGCCGCCGACTTGCGCGACATCGGCCGTCGCGTGCTGGCGCAACTGGCCGGGGTTGAAACACCGAGCGAGCCGGACCAGCCTTACATTCTGGTGATGGACGAAGTGGGGCCGTCCGACGTGGCGCGTCTCGATCCGGCTCGCGTCGCCGGTATTCTCACGGCCCGCGGCGGTGCGACGGCGCACAGTGCCATTGTCGCCCGAGCGCTGGGTATTCCGGCGCTGGTCGGCGCTGGGGAGGCCGTGTTGCTTCTGGCACCGGGAACACCGTTGCTGATTGATGGCCAACGCGGCCGTTTGCATGTGGACGCCGATGCCCTGACCTTGGAACGGGCCAGCGAAGAACGCGACACCCGCGAACAACGTCTGCAAAGGGCCGCTGAACAACGTCATCAACCGGCGCTCACCACCGATGGTCACGCGGTCGAAGTATTCGCCAACATTGGCGAAAGCGCGGGCGTCAACAGCGCGGTAGAGCAGGGCGCCGAGGGCATTGGCCTGCTGCGCACTGAATTGATTTTCATGGCCCACCCGCAGGCGCCGGACGAGGCCACTCAGGAAGTCGAATACCGTCGCGTCCTCGACGGTCTTGCCGGCCGGCCGCTGGTGGTGCGAACCCTTGACGTCGGTGGCGACAAACCGCTGCCGTATTGGCCCATCGCCAAGGAAGAAAATCCGTTCCTCGGCGTACGCGGCATTCGCCTGACATTGCAACGCCCGAAAATCATGGAAGCCCAATTGCGCGCCTTGCTGCGGGCCGCGGACAACCGTCCGCTGCGGATCATGTTTCCGATGGTGGGCAGCGTCGATGAATGGCGTCAGGCGCGGGACATGACTGAACGCTTGCGCCTGGAAATCCCGGTCGCCGACCTGCAACTGGGGATCATGATCGAAGTGCCGTCTGCCGCCTTGCTGGCGCCGGTGCTGGCCAAAGAGGTCGACTTCTTCAGCGTCGGCACCAACGACCTGACGCAATACACCTTGGCCATCGACCGTGGTCATCCGACCTTGTCCGCCCAGGCCGACGGCTTGCACCCGGCGGTGCTGCAATTGATCGACATCACCGTGCGTGCGGCGCATGCCCATGGCAAGTGGGTCGGCGTGTGCGGCGAGTTGGCGGCAGATCCGCTGGCAGTGCCGGTGTTGGTTGGACTGGGTGTGGACGAACTCAGCGTGTCGGGTCGCAGCATTGCCGAGGTCAAGGCGCGCATTCGTGAACTCAGCCTCGCCCAGACGCAAATTCTCGCCCGACAGGCCCTGGCCGTGGGCAGCGCCGATGAAGTGCGCGCATTAGTGGAGGCTCTTTAATGGCCCGTATTTTAACCCTGACCCTCAACCCGGCGCTGGACCTGACCGTCCAAATGCCGCGCCTGGAACCCGGTCAGGTCAACCGCAGCGACGCCATGCACACCCACGCCGCCGGTAAAGGCGTGAACGTGGCGCAAGTGCTGGCGGACCTTGG
The DNA here is from genome assembly GCF_056400445.1 of Pseudomonas sp. P5_B2. Classification (NCBI taxonomy): domain Bacteria; kingdom Pseudomonadati; phylum Pseudomonadota; class Gammaproteobacteria; order Pseudomonadales; family Pseudomonadaceae; genus Pseudomonas; species Pseudomonas sp. P5_B2. The sequence continues at coordinate 11,420 of NZ_JBFULH010000066.1, forward strand.
TCATCAGGTGACCGTCAGCGGATTCCTCGGGGAGGACAATCTCCAGGCGTTCGAAACCCTGTTCGCCAAACGCGGTTTTGTCGACGCGTTTATCCGTGTTCCCGGCGAGATTCGCAGCAACATCAAACTGGCTGAAAGCGACGGGCGCATCACCGATATCAATGGTCCGGGGCCGAGGGTCAGTGAAGCCGCGCAGCAGGATCTGTTCGATCGCCTCGTGCAGATTGCGCCAGGTCATGATGTGGTCGTCGTCGCCGGAAGTTTGCCGCAAGGCGTCAGTGCGCACTGGTTGCAGGCGTTGATAGTGCGCCTGAAAAAACTCGGGTTGAACGTCGCCCTCGACACCAGCGGTGAAGCGTTGCGCGCTGCACTCAAGGCCGGCCCTTGGCTGATCAAACCCAACACCGAAGAACTGACCGATGCGCTGGGCTGCGAGGTCGTTTCGGTCGCGGCACAGGCCGAAGCCGCGAGCCGATTGCACGCTCAAGGCATCGAGCACGTGGTGATCTCCCACGGCGCGGATGGCGTGAATTGGTTCAGTGTCGGCTCGGCGCTGCATGCCACGCCGCCCAAGGTCAGCGTCGCCAGCACGGTGGGCGCGGGTGACTCGTTATTGGCCGGCATGCTGCATGGACTGCTCAGCGCCGATACGCCTGAACAGACCCTGCGCACCGCCACGGCGATTGCCGCAATGGCGGTCACCCAGATCGGTTTCGGCATCGGCGATGCCGCGCATTTGGCGCAGCTCGAACAGGGTGTGCGCGTGCGTCCCCTGACAGAACAATAAGAGGGTTTGTGATGAAGTTAGGCATTGTTACGGCCTGCCCGAACGGCATGGTCACCAGTGTGCTGTGCGCACGCTTGCTCGATGCGGCGGCTCAGCGTCAGGGCTGGATGACCTGCGTCGAAGTCGTGGATGCGGCGCATCCGGAGCGGCAACTGTCGGCGTCCACCATCGAGGGCGCCGAGTGGGTGTTGCTGGTGACCAGCACGCCGGTGGACATGACTCGATTTGTTGGCAAGCGCGTTTACCAGAGCACCCCGGCGCAAGCCCTGCAAGATGTTGAAGCGGTGTTGCGGCGCGGCGCAGAAGAAGCACAGGTGTACGCTGCTCCCGAAGTCGTCGCCGAACCCGCGACCCCTACGAAAAACGTGCCACGACTGGTCGCGGTGACCGCGTGCCCAACCGGTGTTGCGCACACGTTCATGGCCGCCGAAGCCCTGCAGCAAGCGGCCAAGCGTCTGGGCTATGACCTGCAAGTGGAAACCCAAGGCTCGGTCGGCGCGCGTAATCCGTTGAGCGCAGCGGCGATTGCCGATGCCGATGTGGTGCTGTTGGCCTGTGATATCGAAGTCGCCACCGAACGTTTCGCCGGCAAGAAGATTTATCGTTGCGGCACCGGCATTGCGCTGAAACAGGCCGAAGCGACGCTGAACAAGGCGCTGGCCGAAGGCCGGCAGGAAACCGCCGCCACCGGTTCCAAAGGCCCGGCCAAGCAAGAGAAGACGGGCGTTTACAAACACCTGCTGACCGGTGTGTCGTTCATGCTGCCGATGGTGGTGGCAGGCGGGTTGATGATTGCGCTGTCCTTTGTGTTCGGCATCACCGCGTTCAAGGAACCCGGCACGTTGGCGGCAGCGCTGATGCAGATCGGCGGTGATACCGCGTTCAAGTTGATGGTGCCGTTGCTCGCGGGTTACATCGCCTACTCGATTGCCGACCGACCGGGCCTGGCGCCCGGAATGATTGGCGGTATGTTGGCAAGCACCCTGGGGGCCGGTTTTATCGGGGGGATCATTGCCGGTTTCATCGCCGGTTATGCGGCACAGGCGATCAACCGCTACGCGCGCTTACCGCAGAGTCTTGAGGCACTGAAGCCGATCCTGATCATCCCGTTGCTGGCGAGTCTGTTCACCGGGCTGGTGATGATTTACGTGGTCGGCAAACCGGTGGCCGGGATGCTCGAAGGGCTGACGCACTTCCTCGACAGCATGGGCACCACCAACGCAATTCTGCTCGGTGTGCTGCTGGGCGGGATGATGTGCGTCGACCTTGGCGGCCCGATCAACAAGGCGGCCTACGCGTTCTCGGTGGGGCTGCTGGCGTCGCAGAGCTATGCACCGATGGCCGCGACCATGGCTGCCGGCATGGTGCCGCCGATTGGCTTGGGCATCGCCACATTCATCGCGCGGCGCAAGTTTGCCCAGACCGAGCGCGAGGCCGGTAAAGCGGCGCTGGTGCTGGGGTTGTGCTTTATCTCCGAAGGGGCGATACCGTTTGCCGCGAAAGACCCGTTGCGGGTGATCCCGGCGAGCATTGCCGGTGGCGCGCTGGCCGGGGCATTGTCGATGTATTTCGGCTGCAAACTGATGGCGCCGCACGGTGGATTGTTTGTGCTGGCGATCCCGAATGCGATCAATCATGCTCTGTTGTACCTGCTGGCGATTGTCGCCGGGAGTATGCTGACGGCGGTGGCGTATGCGCTGCTCAAACGGCCGGAAGTAGGGGAGCTGGCGCTAGAGCCCGCCAACGCCTGACACCCACCCCTGTAGGAGCCRAGCTTGCTCGCGATGACGGTGTAACAGTCAACATTTTCGTTGAATTTTAAACCGTCATCGCGAGCAAGCTTGGCTCCTGCAGGTGGCGTGTCACAGTTAAGAAAGTTTTCCTTTTCAGGGAGGACACCATGAGCGAATTTGACCTCGGTCGCCGTCGAGTCATGCAGGCGGTGGCTGCCGGACTGCTGTTGCCGGGACTTGCCCCGGCCGTGATCGCCTCGGTAAAGGATCGACCGCAACTCACCGACGGCGTGCAGTCCGGCGACATGCTGGGTGACCGGGCGATGATCTGGAGCCGCAGCGACCGCCCGGCGCGCATGGTGGTGGAATGGGACACCCGCAGCCTGTTCAGCAACCCACGCCGATTGGTCTCGCCGCTGGCCGATGCCCGCACCGATTTCACCGCACGCGTGGAACTCACCGGGCTGCCCGCCGATCAGGCGATTTTCTATCGCGTGTCCTTCGAAGACGCCCAAAGCGGTGTCGCCAGCGAACCCTGGTTCGGCCATTTGCGCAGCGTGCCGCAAACCCGCCGTGACATTCGTTTTGTCTGGAGCGGCGACACCGCCGGCCAAGGCTTTGGCATCAACCCGGACATCGGCGGCATGCGCATCTACGAAGCCATGCGGTTGCGCCTGCCCGACTTCTTTATCCACAGCGGCGACACCATCTACTCTGACAGCCCGATACCGGCGCAACTCACCACTGATAGTGGCCGGGTGTGGCGCAACATCACCAGCGAAGCCAAGAGCAAAGTTGCGCAAAGCCTCGACGATTATCGGGGTAACTACCGTTACAACCTGATGGATGAAAACATCCGCCGCTTCAACGCCGAGGTCCCGCAGATCTGGCAATGGGACGACCACGAAGTGGTGAACAATTGGTCGCCGGGCAAGCAGCTCGATGCAGGCTACCAGGAGAAAGATATCCGCAAACTGGTCGGCCGCGGGCGTCAGGCCTGGCTCGAATATGCACCGATGCGTTTGCAGAGCGCCGACAGCGGCGGGCGGATTTATCGCAAGCTCGGCTATGGGCCGCTACTCGATGTGTTTGTGCTCGACATGCGCAGTTATCGTGGCGCCAATGATGACAACCTCGGCGCTGCCAAACCCTTTCTCGGGCGTGAGCAACTGGACTGGCTCAAGCAGGAAATGAAAGGCTCGCAAGCACAGTGGAAAGTCATCGCCGCCGATATGTCGATTGGCCTTGGCGCGCCCGACGGTCAGGTCAGCCCCGGCGTGACGCGGTGGGAAGCTGTGGCCAATGGTGATCCAGGACCGGCCCAGGGACGTGAACTGGAAATCGCTGAATTGTTGGGATTCTTGCGGGCGCAGCAAGTGCGAAATTTTGTATTTTTGACGGCGGAAGTCCRCTACTGCGCGGCGCATCATTACCACCCGGATCGTGCCGCGTTTCAGGACTTTGAACCGTTCTGGGAGTTTATCGCCGGGCCTTTGAACGCACAGAATTTTGGGCCTGATACGCTGGATAAGACGTTCGGGCCGGAGGTGGTATTCGAGAAGGCACCGCCCGCGCAGAACACCTCACCGTTTGCCGGGTTTCAGTTTTTTGGCGAGGTGAATATTGACGGGCAGACAGGGGAGATGAGGGTGGTGTTGCGGGATCTGGATGGGGTCAGTGTGTTTGAGCAAAAAGTGCAGCCGGTTTGAGAGGGCTGCGCAGTTTCTTTGATCCACCACTGAACCAATGTGGGAGCGGGCTTGCTCGCGAATGCGGACTGACAGCCAACATCTCTGTCGAATGTCATGCCCCCCTTCGCG
>NZ_JBFULH010000067.1:0-15600 GCF_056400445.1 Pseudomonas sp. P5_B2
GGGATTTGGGGAGTTATCAGCTGCTGCTGACCCAGGCGTTCAATCGCGGCGGGAAGCCGGTGCGGTTGCTGGGGGTTGGGGTCAGGCTGGAGGATKTGCGGGGCGGGTTTGAGCAGATGGAGTTGTTTGAGCGGTAGTGGCAGCTCTGAAGAGGTGGTGACTGTCGGGCCGCCTTCGCGAGTAGGCTCGCTCCCACATTGGACCGCGGTCGTCTGAACAACTCGGTCAACTGTGGGAGCGAGCCTGCTCGCGATGCATTTAAGCCTTAATTCGGTCCCTGGCCCGCCACCAGGCGCCCGGCATCCTTGGTCAACGACTTGAGGAATTCGGTCTGCAACTCGGGGTCGTTGCGCGTCAGTTCGATCAGGCTTTGCTCCAGCTCGCTGGCTTCTTCTTCCAGACCCAGTTCCGACAGGCGCTTGACCCGGTGTACCCACTGGCTCACTTCGTCGTCTTCGAGATCGTCATAAATCAGCCCGTGGGCTTCGAGCAGCTTGCCGCGCAAAGAACTGCTGACTTCCAAGGCCGTTTTGGTGCGCACATCGTCATTGTCATCTTCGACGCTGATCAGCAGACGGGTCAAATGGTTGATGTCATGCTCGGCGAACGGGCTGTCCAGCAGATTTATGCGCAAAACGCCGTTTTTGTCGGTGCTCAGCTCGAACGTTTCCTTACCTGCCTTGACCTCCACCGGACGCTCGCTCCAGGGCAAGCTCGAGTATTCGGTGCGTTTGTCGAGCTGAACCTCGTCGATGCCGGCCAGGTTTTGCTGCGCACGGCCGTGAGACTGCACGTTCATGAACGGGTTGAGCCCGGCGAAACCGTAGCTCAGCCAATCCTTGGTCACGCTGTCCGGCAGGTTGCCAAGCGTAAACACGTTGACCACGTTCGCGCCGACACCAGCCACTACCGCCACCGCGCCCAGCGGGATCTCATAGACCTCCCGCCAGGGTTGGTAAGGTGTGTAGCGATCATAGTTGCGAGTGACTTCGAATTCGGTGACTTCGAACGTCTTTTGCTCGTGGATTTTCACCCGACGTTGCGGCAGATCAAGCACCTTGGGATCACCCACATCGATCTGCAGGCTGTGATCGAGCAATTTGCGCTCGACACGTTCCTCGTGCTCGCTGCGTTGCGACATCTGATTGGCGCAGCCGCTGACCAGCAGGGTGCCGCACAGGGCGGCACCACCGAGGCCTAAGGTGTTTCGCTTGAACATGACTTCTCTATCTGGTGTCAGCGGCGGATACGGGCCTGGAGGAAAGACAGCACGTCAGCAACCGGCAGCGCTTGCGCTTCAGGTTCAGTACGGCTCTTGTATTCCAGATTGCCTTCGGCAAGGCCGCGGTCACTGACCACGATCCGGTGAGGAATGCCGATCAGCTCCATGTCCGCGAACTTGATGCCCGGGCTGGTCTTTTTGTCGCGGTCGTCCAGCAGGACTTCGAAGCCGGCGGCAGTCAGTTCTGCATAAAGCTTGTCGGTGGCTTCGCGAACCTGTTCGGTTTCGTAGCGCAGCGGCACCAGCGCAACCTGGAACGGCGCAAGCGTGTCGCTCCAGATGATCCCGTTGGCGTCGTTGTTCTGCTCGATGGCGGCCGCTACCACGCGGGAAACGCCGATGCCGTAGCAACCCATTTCCAGAGTGACCGGCTTGCCGTTATCGCCCAGCACTTCGCATTTCATCGCTTTGCTGTACTTGTTGCCCAGCTGGAAGATATGCCCGACTTCAATGCCGCGCTTGATTTCCAGGGTGCCCTTGCCATCAGGGCTTGGGTCGCCGGCTACCACGTTGCGCAGGTCGGCAACGGTCGGAACAGCCAGATCACGCTCCCAGTTCACGCCGAAGTAGTGTTTGTCATCGATGTTGGCACCGATGCCGAAGTCGCTCATCAGCTCGACGGAGCGGTCGATGATGATCGGCAGTGGCAGGTTCAGCGGGCCGAGGGAGCCAGCGCCGGCGCCAATTGCGTCGCGCAGTTCGCTTTCGGACGCCATGACCAGCGGGCTGGCAACGCCTGGCTGGTTGGCGGCCTTGATTTCGTTCAACTCGTGGTCGCCACGGATGATCAGGGCAATCAGCTTGCCTGCTTCTTCGGCGTGAACGACCAGGGTCTTGATGGTCTTTTCGATAGGCAGATTGAAGCCTTCAACCAGTTGCGCAATGGTCTTGGCGTTCGGGGTGTCGACCAGGCGCAGTTCTTCGGCAGGCGCGGCGCGGGAAGTTTCGCGCGGCACGGCTTCGGCTTTCTCGATGTTCGCCGCGTAGTCGGAACCGTTGCTGAAGACGATGTCGTCTTCGCCGGATTCGGCCAGTACGTGGAATTCGTGGGAGCCGGCACCGCCGATGGAGCCGTTGTCGGCTTCTACAGGACGGAACTTCAGGCCCAGACGGGTGAACACGTTGCAGTAAGCCTGGTGCATGCGGTCGTAGGTGACTTGCAGCGAAGGCTGGTCGGCGTGGAACGAATAGGCGTCCTTCATGATGAATTCACGACCGCGCATCAAGCCGAAGCGTGGGCGGATTTCATCGCGGAATTTGGTCTGGATCTGGTACAGGTTGATCGGCAGCTGTTTGTAGCTGCTCAGCTCGTTGCGCATCAGATCGGTGATCACTTCTTCGTGGGTCGGGCCCGCGCAGAAATCACGACCATGGCGATCCTTGAAACGCAGCAATTCAGGGCCGTACTCTTCCCAGCGACCGGATTCCTGCCACAGCTCAGCCGGCTGTGTGCTCGGCATTAACACTTCAAGAGAGCCCGCAGCGTTCATTTCTTCACGAACGACGGCTTCGACCTTGCGCATCACTCGCAAGCCCATCGGCAGCCAGGTGTAGAGGCCCGAGGCGAGTTTGCGGATCATGCCGGCGCGCAGCATCAGCTGATGGCTGATCACGACCGCGTCGGAAGGCGTTTCTTTCTGTGTGGCGAGCAAAAATTGACTGGTGCGCATGGTTGGCCGTTGTCGGTTGCTGATGACGAGAAATGACGCAGCATTGTACGGGCGAGATCCGCTGGCGTACAGGCATGCGGTCGGTGGTGTGGCAGGAGGGCGGGAATCACACCGCCCTTTGCGATGATTCCTACGATTCTTCCACGATCTGGGTCGGAACCGGCTCTGGCGTCGGCGTCGGACCTGCGCGACGGCTCTCCTGATACCAGTGCAGGGCGATCAGCAGCAGTGTGGGAACGCCGAGCAGGGCGGTGATCAAGAAGAAATTGTGATAGCCGAACTTCTCGACCATAACCCCCGAGTAGCCGCCGATCAGGCGTGGCAGCAGCAGCATGATCGAGCTGAGCAGGGCGTACTGGGTGGCGGAGAACTTGAGGTTGGTCAGGCTCGACAGGTACGCGACGAACGCCGATGTCGCAAGGCCTGAGCTGAAGTTATCCAGGGAAATGGTGAGGATCAGCATGTTCAGGTTGGCGCCCATGTCGGCGAGCATCAGGAACAGCAGGTTGGTGCCGGCCGACGAAATGCCGCCGATCAGCAGGATCGGCAGAATACCGAAACGCACAATCAGCAGGCCACCCATGCCTGCGCCGACCAGGGTCATGATCAGGCCGAAAACTTTACTGACCCCGGCAATCTGATCCTTGGTGAATCCCTGGTCGATATAAAACACGTTGGCCATCACGCCCATGACCGTATCGGACATGCGGTAGGTGGCGATCAGGCCAAGCAGCAGGAAAGCTTGCCAGCGATACCGCGTAATGAAGTCGTTGACCGGCGTCAGTACCGGCGCCAGACCGCGGCGGCCCATGGCCGACAGGCACATGGCGGTCAGCATGATATAGAGGATTGCCCGCAGGAGTGCCCGGTCTTCGAGTACCAGGTCGAGCAGGCTCACGCCTTCGAACAGCACGCTGGCGAAGTCGGTGTAATAGAGCTGAGTGAACATGGCGGGCACGGACACCAGCAACACGATCAGCACAAACACTGACGCCAGTTGATGCGCAAAGCTGTAGCGGCCGGCCTGCAGCTGAGTGCGCAGTGGTACGGGGGGCTCGCGCATGAACAGGCAGGTGACCAACGCCGGAATCATCAGCGCGCCGAACAGTATGTAAGTGCCGGCCCACGCCGAATGCTGATAATTGAAACCGGTGGAGCCGAAGCCTTCGGCGAAGAACAGCGCGCCGGCAGTCGCAAGCAGCGCGGCGATCCGATAACCCGACATATAGCTGGCGGCGAGTGCCGCTTGGCGATTGTCTTCGGCGATTTCCAGGCGATAGGCGTCGACAGCAATGTCCTGCGTCGCCGAAGCGAAGGCGACGACCACCGCGATGGCGATCAGCCAGGACAAATGCTTCTGTGGGTCGCAAAAACCCATGCCTACCAGACCGAGGATCACCAGCGCCTGCGATAGCACCAGCCACGAGCGTCGTCGCCCCAGTTTGCCGAGGAATGGCAGGCGCCATTGATCGAGCAGCGGAGACCAGACCCATTTAAAGGCGTAGGCCAAGCCAATGAGACTTGCATAACCAATGGTTTCGCGAGCTACACCTGCCTCGCGAAGCCAGACGGAGAGCGTCGAAAACACCAGCATGTAGGGCAGGCCGGCGGCGAAACCAAGCAGCAACAACACGAGCGTCGAGGGGCTGGCATAGGCGGCGAGCGCGGCGCGCCAGGTTTTACGGGGCATGGGCTGGAGTCTGCCTCAAGAATTACGGAAACAAAGCGCGCACTCTAACCGCTGTGCTCTACCGGGCGCCAGCCATGGCGCTGAATATCAACACGATTGTTCTGGATACTGACACCTTCAGAGCGCAATCGCGCACGCTGTTCATCCCCCGAAGGGCTGCCCACAGGCAGACTGATCCGACCGCCGGCACCGAGAACCCGATGCCACGGCAATTTGGTGTCGCCCGGCAATTGGCTCAGCGTGCGTCCGACCCAGCGGGCCGCGCGACCGAGGCCAGCGAGTTCCGCGAGTTGACCATAGCTCACCACTTTGCCTTCAGGCACTTGTGCCAGTGTCAGATAGAGCGCCGTGCGTCGGATTTGCGCGGCACTTTCGGTTTCAGAGGTTGGTTTGGTCACATCCACAATTCCTGAAAAAAGATCGCTCTGACGTTTGTAGAGTAAATCCCGCATCACTGTTTGAGAAATGAACTCAATAGAAATAGTCGGGTCAGTCCTTGCTAGGGTCTTATTCCTGAGGATAATGCCGACTTTTTTTCGCAAACTTGAGTCTGTTTTTGCTTATGTTGTCCAGAACACTGCTTTGCCTCGCTGTCCTGAGTGCTTCCACACCCTTGCTCGCCGATACCGTCTGGCTGAAGAACGGTGACAAGTTGAGCGGCAAGATCACGTTATTTGATGGCGGCAAATTGGTGATCCAGACCGAGTACGCCGGTTCTATTCCGATCGACTGGAAACAGGTCAAAACCCTGGAAAGCGATCAGGAATTGCTRGTCAAGCAGGATGCGTACACGGGCGAGAAGGCCAAGTCGCTGCATGCGGCAGGCGACGGCAAGGTAACCCTGGAAAATGGCGAGTCTCCCAAGACGGTGGAGTTGGCCAGTATTCAGCAGATTCTCAAGCCCAAGCCAGTGGTCGAAGATCTGGTGTGGAAGGGGAACATCGACGCAGCGCTGGATTACCAGCGGGCGGAAAACGACACTGACGACTACGACATCGACTTCAAGACGACAGCGCGCCATGGCAAATGGCGGCATACGGCGGAAGGCGAATACAACCGCGAGTTCCAGGATGACGTTGTTACGACTGACAATTGGCGGGCTGAATACGCGCTCGATCGCTTCCTGACCGAGAAATGGTTCTGGCAGGGGCGGGCAGTCTATAAGCGTGACAAAGTGGAAAACCTATCCCGTCAGCGCACCCTCGGTACCGGTCCGGGTTACCAGTTCTGGGACAACGAATTGGGTGAGTTCTCGCTGGGCTCGCTGGTCAATCGCACGGACTACGAGTTCACCGACGGCAGCAAGGATAACTTTTATGCCTTGGCGATGACGTGGGATTACAAACGCTACCTGATTGGCAAGAAAGTGGAGTTGTTCACCAATGGCGAAGTGGGCAAGCCATTGTCAGACGTGGCCAATTACGCACTCGATACTGAAATGGGCTTGCGCTACAAGGTAACCGAATGGGCGTCGCTTAACCTGAAGGCCGAGCGCGACATCGTCAGCGGTACCGAAGACGCTGATCTGGATCAGGTTCGCTACACCGCAGGGTTTGGCGTGGCCTGGTAAGGCATAAAAAAATCGCAGCCATGAGCTGCGATTTTTTGGTGCCCACAAAACAGTCAGGCACAAAAAAGCCCCGCTTTTAAGGGCGGGGCTTTTTACTAAAGCAAGTACAAGTTAGATAACTTGAACTTCTTCAGCTTGCATGCCTTTCTGACCGCGGGTAGCGATGAAAGAAACCTGTTGGCCTTCTTTCAGGCTTTTGAAGCCGTCGGATTGGATAGCTTTGAAGTGAACGAACAGGTCGTCACCGGATTGTGGAGTGATGAAGCCGAAGCCTTTTTCATCGTTGAACCACTTAACGGTACCAGTTTGGCGATTAGACATGGTGTAACTCCTTGAACAAAGATAACTGCGACTCAGGAAGAACCCTGGCCGAGACTGAGTGCAAAGAGCAGGAAAAATTCTTGTAGATGGTTGGATCGAAATTCAACATATCGTGTAGAGATTCTCAGTGACACAAGCAGCACAGTGGCGCCACCTTAACCCTTTTTCCGGAACGTGCCAATGGTTCTTGCGAAGGTTTCTCTGTTTTCAGGACTGACGGTCTTTCGAATTTGTGGAAAGGCCCCGAATTCACGGGGGCAGCGAGAATTGTGTCCCCGCACTTTGAACCCGGAGCGCGCGCCCGGTAAGATGCCGGACAGAATTTTTCCACCTCGCTATTCAGGACACCCGCCATGAGCATCAAATCGGACAAGTGGATTCGCCGCATGGCGCAAGAGCACGGCATGATCGAACCCTTCGTTGAGCGCCAAGTGCGCGGCGAAGGCGCCGAGCGCGTGATTTCCTACGGTGTTTCGAGCTATGGCTACGACGTGCGCTGCGCCGATGAATTCAAGGTATTCACCAATATCAACTCGGCAACCGTTGATCCGAAGAATTTCGACGAGAAGAGCTTCGTCGACGTTAAAAGCGATGTTTGCATCATTCCGCCAAACTCATTCGCCCTGGCCCGTACCGTGGAATTCTTCCGCATTCCACGAAACGTGCTGACCATCTGCCTGGGTAAAAGCACCTACGCGCGCTGCGGCATTATCGTCAACGTGACGCCGCTTGAACCTGAGTGGGAAGGGCATGTGACGCTGGAGTTCTCCAACACCACGACACTGCCGGCGAAAATCTACGCCAACGAAGGCGTYGCACAGATGCTGTTCTTCGAATCCGACGAAGAGTGCGAAGTGTCCTATAAGGACCGTGGCGGCAAGTATCAGGGCCAGCTCGGCGTCACCTTACCGCGCACCTGATCCGTTCATCTGGACAGTCAGCGGGAATTCTTGAGCGGGTAGACACTCTATGGGGTGTACTGCCCGGTTCGCGTACAGCGGACCGGGCCTTCGCTCAGGAGTGCTTTATGAAGATCGATCCGCGAATAAGTGCCGAACTGGCAAGGCTTGAGCCCAATCAGATTGGCGTTTTGGCCTGGTCATTGTTGGCACATCCGCCCGTCAGCATGGCAGGGGGCATCCCCGGTCAACCCGACCCCGATACCCCGAACGAACAGCCAACGGAACCCGGTGAACCCACCTTGCCGGATGAGCCGCCTCCGGCGCCTGTTGCCTGAACTGCCGCAAAAAAATGGCCAGTCAGCTGATGTCTTTAAAGACTTCAGCTGACTGGCCATATTTCGTTGTCGCCAATGACAAAGATCCTACAGCTGTCGTCCCGCTCAACCTGATACCCGCCGGTAAACACGCCGAAGGCCGGTAGCAGGCATATGGCTTCTCCCAGCCTGAAACACGCCAAACGCAAGCTTTGTCGACCTCTGCCCCTTAGCCGATACACGGGATGTACGTGCCCGGCGAGTACAGGCCGATCAGGATGAGGATGCGGTTCATGCTGCAAGGCGAACGGCCCCAGCAGCAACGGCTCAGGCACCACGCGAATGTTTAACGAGTCGGGTGGGTCGCCCGCTCGTTTGTCGTGGTTGCCGCGGATCAGTGTCACCGGCAGATCAGGATGCCGCGCTCGCCAGTCGGCCAATGCGCTCAACGTGGCCGTCGCATGAGAGCCAGGCCCGTGAAGAAAGTCGCCGAGGAAAATCAGCTGCCGACAGGGCAGGGCAGCCAGCAAGCCTTCCAATACAGCGATATTGCTGGTGGTGGTGCCCCGAGGCACCGGCTGGCCAAGGCTTCGATACGCCGCAGCTTTGCCAAAATGCACATCGGCGATCAGTAGGGCTTGTTGCGCCGGCCAGTAGATAGCTTTTTCTGGCAGCAGCCACAATTCCTCGCCAGCCAGGTTCACGGGATAGGGTGTACTCATCCGGCTTTCCCGTTAGCGGCGGATTTTTCCAGGTCGCTGACCATCCGTCGGATACGGTCCGCGAGTTTTTCCGAACTCATGCTTTCGCGCATGCGTTCCACCCATAGCGGAAAAGCCAGCGGGGTGGGACGTCTGATCGGATGCAGGTCCAGTTTCAACCGATTGACCTGCTTCAATGTCTGTTCCAATCGATGAATATCCAGTTCTTCCCGCAGGACTTCTTCCCCGGCTTGCGCCAACAGCAGATTCCCTGCGTCGTACTGTTTGAATACTTCGAAGAACAACCCACTTGATGCCTGGACCTGACGTGTACTTTTCGGCGCGCCGGGATAGCCGGCAAACACCAGCCCGGCGATCCGCGCGATTTCACGAAAGCGTCGCAGTGCGAGTTCGCCGGCATTCAAGCTGGCGAGCACATCTCTCAGTAGATGCTCGGGGCTCAATAGCCTGGGAGTCAGAACTTGCGACCAGTCCACATAAGTGGCACTTAGCAGCTCCAGCCCGTAATCGTTGACCGCAATGGAAAACGTCACCGTCTGCTGCTGACTGACCCGCCAGGCCAATAGGCTTGCCAACCCCAAATGCACCTGGCGCCCGGCAAAGGGATAAAGAAACAGGTGCCAGCCTTCGCGGGATTTCAGCGCTTCGGCGAGCAAGGAGTCTGAGGTTGGCAATCCGGACCAGCGCTGTTGTAACTCCAGCAGTGGCCGTAATGCCTGCATTTCGAGACCAAAAAATTCGCCCCGTGCCGCCGCACTGAATTGCTCGATCACCGCTTGGGCCAATTCGTTGGAAAGCGGCATTCGTCCGCCATTCCAGCGCGGCACAGCGGCTTTTTTCGCGCTGCTGCGTTTGACGTATGCCGTCATGTTTTCCACCCGGACCAGCTCTAGCAAACGCCCGGCAAACAGAAAGCCGTCACCCGGTTTCAGTCGCGCGATAAACCCTTCCTCGACACTGCCCAATTGTTTGCCACCGCCGCCTTTGCTCCAGAATTTCAGTTGGATGCTCGCATCGCTGACGATGGTGCCGATACTCATGCGATGCCTCCGGGCGAGGCGGGCATCCGGCACGCGCCAGACACCGTGTTCATCCGGTTCGACCCGGCGGTAATCCGGATAGGCCGTCAGAGAAAGTCCGCCATGGCGTACGAACGCCAGTGCCCAAGTCCAATCTGCGACAGTAAGGTCTCGATACGCCCAGGCACTGCGTACTTCTTCGTACAACTGATCAGGCAAAAAACCTCCGCCCAAGGCCATGCTGACCAGATGCTGAACCAGCACATCAAGAGGTTTTTGGGGCGACTCGCGGGGTTCGATACGTCGTTGCGCCACGGCGACTTGCGCGGCAGCCGCTTCGATCAATTCCAGACTGTGGGTCGGCACCAGCGTCACCCGCGAAACCCGTCCTGGCGCGTGCCCGGAACGGCCCGCCCGCTGCATGAGCCGCGCCACGCCTTTGGCCGAGCCGATTTGCAACACGCGCTCCACCGGCAGGAAATCCACGCCCAGGTCCAGGCTTGAGGTGCAAACCACGGCTTTGAGTTGACCTTCCTTCAGTGCTCGCTCGACCCAGTCGCGGGTGTCCCGTGACAGTGAACTGTGATGCAAGGCGATCAGCCCGGCCCAATCGGGGCGTGCCTCCAGCAAGGCTTGATACCAGATCTCGGATTGGGCGCGGGTGTTGGTGAAGACCAGACTGGTGGGGCTGGTCTCCAGCTCCGCGACTACTTGCGGCAACATCTTCAAGCCGATATGCCCGGCCCATGGAAATCGATCGATGGTCGGGGGTAACAAGGTGTCGACCTGCAGTGCCTTGGACGTGTGACCCTGAACGCTGACGCCGCCACCTTGCGGGATCAGGACCTGTTCGGCGTGGGCCTGATTGCCGAGGGTGGCGGAAACACCCCATACAATCAGCTCTGGATGCCAACGGCGCAGGCGGGCGAGCGCCAGTTGCAACTGCACGCCGCGTTTATTGCCAAGCAGTTCATGCCATTCATCGACCACCACCATGCGCAAAGTCGCCAGCGCTGTTTGCGTATCGGCACGGGCGAGCATCAGGGTCAGGCTTTCCGGCGTGGTGATCAGTGTGGAGGGTAAGCGCCGACTCTGGCGGGCACGTTCGCTACTGCTGGTGTCGCCGGTGCGCAGGGCGACGCTCCATGGAATTCGTAAATCCAGCAGTGGCGTTTCCAGCGCACGCGCTGTATCCGCTGCCAGTGCGCGCATGGGGGTTATCCACAGGACCGTCAGTGGTTGGGCGACCGGTTTTCGTTTACGAGGGGGTTCAGAGGGTGTGACAGACGAGGCAAAGCGATTGAGCGCTGCAAACCAGACCGCATAGGTTTTACCGGCGCCCGTACTGGCATGCAGTAACCCGGACTGGCCGCGTTTAACCGCCGCCCACACCTGTTTTTGAAAGGCGAAAGGTTTCCAGCCGCGATGGGCAAACCATTGTTTTGCGTAGTCGGGGGAGGTTCCCATGCCGGCGGTGTGCGCTCTGAAAGTCTTCTTTCAGTGACCGCGGCGCGATGGGACTAGTTTAATTTTGTGCTCGTCGTAAATCCCCTGTGGGAGCGAGCCTGCTCGCTCCCACAGGTTTTGCAGTGTTACTTGAGGTTGCCGCTGAGGAACTGCTGCAGCCGTTCACTCTTCGGATTGCCCAGTACGTCTTCCGGCGCGCCTTCTTCTTCTACCAGCCCTTTGTGCAGGAACAGCACCTGATTGGAGACTTTGCGTGCGAAGCTCATTTCGTGCGTCACCATGATCATGGTCCGGCCTTCTTCGGCCAGGCCCTGGATAACTCGCAATACTTCACCCACCAGTTCCGGGTCGAGCGCCGATGTCGGTTCGTCAAACAGCATGACTTCCGGTTCCATCGCCAGCGCACGGGCGATGGCGACCCGCTGTTGCTGGCCGCCGGACAGAAACGCCGGGTACTGGTCGGCGACGCGGGCGGCCAGGCCGACCTTGTCCAGATAACGCCGGGCGCGGTCTTCCGCCTCTTCCTTGCTGCAACCCAACACTCGGCGCGGGGCCATGGTGATGTTTTCCAGCACGGTCATGTGGCTCCACAGATTGAAATGCTGAAACACCATGGCCAAACGGGTACGGATCCGTTGCAGTTCATTGGCATCGGCCACGTGCATTCCGTGACGATCCTTGATCATGCGGATGTTCTGCCCGTCGAGGCTCATGGCGCCGTCGTTGGGTTGTTCAAGAAAATTGATGCAGCGCAGGAACGTACTTTTGCCCGAGCCGCTGGCGCCGATCAGGCTGATGACGTCACCGGTGTTGGCCTTGAGCGAAACGCCTTTGAGGACTTCATGATCGCCATAGCTTTTATGCAGGCCTTCGATGGTCAGTTTGTACATGGGGCATGCATCCTCAAGGCGAAAGTAGGTAGCCGCTGCGATAGGCTTCGGCGCCCGCGACGTGCGCGATCACCATGCCGGCAGTGGCCATGCGCCGCAGCGAGCGGGCGTACATCAGCCCGGCGGCGGTGCAATGAACGGGGGTGACGCGATCATTGATCGGGTCAATGATTTCGGCGATCAATTGCCCGGCTTCCAGGTACTCCCCCGGTAGCGCGGTGAACACCAGCAGGCCGCCGACCGGTGTTGCCACAGGTTCTACTCCGGCCAGCGGCGTGGCCGGGTAGGGCAGGTCGGGCAGTGGCGCCGGTTCGCCGGCAATGGCGCCGAAGTGGATCAGGTAGTCGATCAGCGCCTGGCAATCGAGGCTGGCCAACGGATGATTGACGTCGCCCTGGCCACGCAATTCGACCGTCACCGAAAAACTGCCCAGCGGAATGTCGAAGCGTTCGCCGAAGCGCTCCCGCAACTRCCACCAGAGCAGGGTGAAACATTCATCGAACGATTGGCCGCCGGAGTCGGTGGCCAGCAAGCTCGCCTCGGCACCGATATATCGCGCGAGGGGTTCAACCTGCGGCCAGGCTTGCGGCGTGGTGTACAGGTGCGCGACGGCTTCGAAATCGCAATGCAGGTCCAGCACCATGTCCGCATCGCAGGCCAGACGTTGCAGGGTCAGGCGCTGCGATTGCAGCTGGGTGCTGGCGGTTTGCCTGGCCAGGGCATTGCGCAAACTGTCGCGGATCAGTCCGAGGTTGCGTTGAGGATCGTCACCCAGTTGGCCTTCGATCTCATTGCCGACCGCTTCGCTCACATCGACGAACCAACGATTGAAGTTCTGACCGCTTTCGAGCTCGAAGCGACCCAGCGGAACTTCCAGCAACACTTGTTCCAAGCCGATCGGATTGGCCACTGGCACCAATACGATCTCGCTGCGCAGCCTGCCGGCGGCTTCGAGCTCCGCCAAGCGTTTCTTGAGGTGCCAGGCCACCAACATGCCAGGCATCTCGTCGGCATGCAGTGACGACTGGATGTAGATCTTGCCTTTGGCCGACGTAGGGCCGTAATGGAAACTGTGGATCTGTCGTGCGGTCCCCGGCAGCGGGGCCAGCAGGTCATGAATCTGGTGGCGCATGTCTCTTAATTCCTAAAGCGGGTCCTAGTGGCTCGGCCCGAGGAAGGCCAGCCATCGCCGTTCGGCAAGACGGAACAGGCCAACCAGTGCAAAGGTCACGGTCAAGTAGATCAGGGCAGCAATACCGAACGACTGAAAGGTCAGGAAGGTCGCCGAGTTGGCGTCCCGAGCAACTTTCAAAATATCCGGAATGGTCGCGGTGAACGCCACGGTGGTCGAGTGCAGCATCAGGATCACTTCGTTGCTGTAATAAGGCAACGAGCGACGCAGGGCCGACGGCATGATCACGTAGGCGTACAGCTTCCAGCCGGTCAGACCGTAGGCTTTGGCGGCTTCGACTTCACCATGGTTCATGCTGCGAATCGCCCCGGCGAAAATCTCCGTGGTGTAGGCGCACGTGTTCAGGGCGAAGGCGAGGATGGTGCAGTTCATCGCATCGCGAAAGAACGCATCCAGCACTGGTTGGGCGCGAACGGCGGCCAGGCTGTAGATCCCGGTGTAGCAAATCAGCAGCTGGATATACAGCGGCGTCCCGCGAAACAGGTAGGTGTAGAACTGCACTGGCCAACGGACATAGAAGCGCGGCGACACCCGGGCAATGGACAGCGGAATCGACACCAGGAAACCGATGAAGATCGAGGCGCTGAGCAGCCACATCGTCATGGCCAGGCCGGTAATGTTGTAACCGTCGGTATAAAGGAAGGGTTTCCAGTATTCCTGCAAGAGTTCGATCATCGTACGGCCTCCCGGGAACCGGCGGCGTAGCGGCGTTCGAGCCAGCGCAGGACGAAATTGGAGGCGCTAGTGATCAGCAGGTAAATCACGGCAGCCAAGACCAGGAAGTAGAACAGTTGATAGGTGCTTTTACCGGCGTCCTGAGCGGCCTTGACCAGGTCGGCGAGGCCGATGATCGACACCAGCGCAGTGGCCTTGAGCATCACCATCCAGTTATTGCCAATACCCGGCAGGGCAAAGCGCATCATTTGCGGGAACACCACGATCCAGAAACGCTGGCCACGTTTAAGGCCATAGGCGGTCGCCGCTTCGACCTGACCACGCGGGACCGCGATAATCGCGCCACGGAAGGTTTCGGTGAAATACGCGCCATAGATGAAGCCCAGGGTGATGACCCCGGCGCTGAACGGGTTGATCTCGATGTATTCCCATTCCATGAAATCGGTGAACGACGTCAGCCAGGTTTGCAGGCTGTAGAAGATCAACAGCATCAGCACCAGGTCCGGCACGCCGCGAATCAGCGTGGTATAGATCTGCGCAGGCACGCGCACCAGTTTGACTTTTGACAGTTTGGCACTGGCGCCCAGCAAGCCGAGCAAAACGGCCACCAAGAGCGACAACGCCGATAATTTGATAGTCATCCAGGTGCCTTGCATCAGCAACGGACCGAAGCCCTGGAGGCTGAAGGCAGAGAGCCCCAGATTTTGTAATAGGTTTTCGAACATAAATCAGCAACCTGATCGGGTGAAAAAAGCGCCCATCGTGAGATGGGCGCCGGGCATTATTTGCCGCTGTACAGATTCAGATCGCCAAAGTGTTTCTTCTGAATGGTGGCGTAGGTGCCATCGTCGTGTAACGCTTTGATACCTTTATCCAAAAGTGCCTTGAGGTCACTGTTACCTTTAGAGATACCGATCGCAGTTTTGGCTGGCAGCAATTCACTGTCAACCGGCTTGCTGACTTCGTAGCCTTCGCCCTTTGGCGACTTCAAAAAGCCCAGTTCGGCTTGCAGCATGTCCTGGATGGCGGCATCAAGGCGACCGGACATCAGGTCGGAATACACCTGATCCTGGTTCTGATAGGCCTGGGTTTTCACGCCGGCCTTGTCCAGCACGGCCTTGGCGTAGGCTTCCTGGATGGTGCCTTGCTCGTAGCCTACGGTTTTACCCTTCAGCGAAGCGACGTCTTCCGACAGGCCGGAACCTTTCTTGAATACGTAGGCGGTTGGGCCGGAGAACAGCTCACTGGAGAAGTCGATGACTTTTTCGCGGGCCGGGGTGACGGTCATCGAAGAAATCACGCCGTCGAATTTATTGGCCTTGAGGCCCGGAATCATGCCGTCGAAATCGCTTTCGACCCATTTGCACTTGACCTTCAGCTCGGCGCAAATCGCGTTCCCCAGATCGATGTCGAAGCCTACCAGGCTACCGTCGGCCGCTTTGGACTCGAAAGGTGCGTAGGAAGGGTCAACGCCAAAACGCAATTCTTTGTATTCCTTGGCCAGTGCGGAGCCCGCAGCCATGCACAATGCGAGTGCAGAAAAGGTCAGCAATGCTTTTTTCATTATTCAATCCCTAAGAACCAATATGAGCGCTTGTGGCGCAGAATTATTGTTACTGGAAAGCGTAAGACCTGATGAAAGTAGCAATTTCCGAACCAGAGTGCCGAACAAGCGTTTTAAAAGGTCATACAAGAAATGACTGAATTGGAATTGTGCACGAAAACGGGCGTCGTGAAAGTGTTGCACCAAGTTGGATCGGGCCTACACAAATTAATATGGGAGCAGGCTTGCTCGCGAAGAGGGAGTGTCAGTCGATATGGATGTGGCTGACACTCCCTCTTCGCGAGCAAGCCCGCTCCCACAAGGAATCAGGTCAGCCCAACAA
>NZ_JBFULH010000068.1:0-15531 GCF_056400445.1 Pseudomonas sp. P5_B2
GCTGTGCCCGGCCCCTGTAGGAGYTGTCGAGCGAAGCGAGGCTGCGATTTTCTGCGGGTGTTCGCGTAAATTCCCTGCTGTGCCCGGYCCCTGTAGGAGYTGTCGAGCGAAGCGAGGCTGCGATTTTCAGAAGCACCACAGCTTTCAGTCGAGGTCACCCATGATCCGCCCCGCAAACCCGAACACCCGGCGATGCCCGGCCAGATCCACCAACTCCACCTCACGACTCTGCCCAGGCTCGAAGCGCACGGCAGTGCCAGCGGGGATGTTCAGACGCATGCCACGGCTGGCGGCGCGGTCGAAGGTCAGGGCGTCGTTGGTTTCGAAAAAGTGGTAATGCGAGCCGACCTGAATCGGCCGGTCGCCGCTGTTGGCCACTTTCAGGCTGACAGTGCGGCGGCCAACGTTGAGTTCGATATCGCCGGGCTGGATCTGGTATTCACCGGGAATCATCAATGGGCTCCTTGCAGAATCTTGTAGTAGAGCGCGGTCGGTTTGTAGCTTCCGCTCGGGTCGCAGGCATAGTCGGGAATTTCCCCCGCCCGGGTGTAACCCAGCGCCTTGTAGAAATCTTCAGCGGGTGAACCCGCCTCAGTGTCGAGGAAGAGCATGCCGCGCTTGTGCTGGAGCGCAGCCTGTTCCAACGCGCTCATCAACTGTTGGCCCAGCCCCCGCCGACGCGCGTGCTCGCGCACCAGCATCTTTTGCACTTCGGCGCGGTTCAAGCCATTGGCTTTCTGGCACAGGGTCAGTTGCACGCTGGCTTCCACTTGTTCGTCGCGAACCACCACCCACAGCAGCACATTGCCCTTGTTCAGGTTCTCTTGAACCTCATCGAAATAGGCGCGCGCCTGTGTGGCATCCAGGTTGGCCATGAAGCCGACGCTGGCGCCATACCCCACGGCATCGAGTAACAAGTCGATCAAACCCTGGCGATAGTGCGCAAAGCTTTCAACATTCACGCGGCGCAGTTGGGCGGCGTTCATCAGCGATTACTCCTGGTGGGCGACTGGCGGCTCCGCGCCGGGATTGAGGGTCAGTTGCATGAAGGTCAGGTCCAGCCAGCGGCCGAACTTGGTGCCCACCTGGGGCATTTGCCCCGTGGTTATGAAACCGGCGCGTTCATGCAGACGAATAGAGGCCGCGTTGCCGCTTTCGATGGCGGCTACCATCACGTGCTTGTTGCAGCCTTTGGCGTGTTCGATCAGCACGGTCATCAGTTGCGGGCCGAGGCCGTTGCCGCGCTGGTCGCTGCGCACGTACACCGAATGCTCGACGGTGTGGCGAAAGCCATCGAACGGCCGCCAGTCACCGAATGATGCGTAACCGAGCACACTGTCGTCAGCGTCGACGATCACCAGAATCGGGTAACCCTGGGCTTGCCGGGCGCTGAACCAGGCCTGGCGATTGCCGAGGTCGACGGCCTGTTCATTCCAGATCGCCGTGGTGTTGAGCACAGCGTCGTTATAGATGTCGCGGATAGCCGGCAGGTCGGCCTGTACCGCTTCGCGAATGTGGTAAGTCATGACGGGGCCTCAGGCGATAGGTTGGTGGACGGTGACCAGCTTGGTGCCGTCGGGGAACGTCGCTTCAACCTGGATTTCCGGGATCATTTCCGGGATGCCTTCCATCACTTGTTCACGGGTCAGCAGGGTGGTGCCGAAGTGCATCAAATCGGCCACGGTCTGGCCGTCACGCGCGCCTTCGAGCAGCGCAGCGGAAATGTAGGCCATGGCTTCCGGGTAATTGAGTTTCACGCCGCGCGCCAAACGCCGCTCGGCCACGAGGCCAGCGGTGAAAATCAGCAGCTTGTCTTTTTCGCGTGGGGTCAGGTCCATCGTTGGAATCCATCTGGGCAGATAAAAAAATTCAGAACTGTAAACACAATCCAAATGTGGGAGCGGGCTTGCTCGCGAATGCGGTGGGTCATTCACAATGGATGTCGGCTGATACACCGCATTCGCGAGCAAGCCCGCTCCCACATTAAACCGTGTTTCAGGTGCTCCATATTCTTGGGGGGACAGCTTCCCGGCCGAGCAACGCAGGCCTGAGCAGTCGCCACAAATCAATCAGCCAGCCACGGGCCAGAAGCGCCTCGCTGGCCAGGCAACGTGCCACCAATAGCCCCGGCAACTGGGTCAAATCCCCTCGCACGTCATTGGGCAGGGAGCGACAGGTTTCCAGTAACGCGCTATCAATCTCACCGGTTACCAGCAACGTCGCAAACACAGGTTGCCCATCCAGTCCGATGGGCGAATCCAGCAAACCGTCATTCCCGACAATGCGCTGACGTTCGTGCCAGAGCAACTGGCCGTCGCGGCGGATATCCAGATGTGCCTGAAAATGCCCGAGGTCAAAACGCTCGCCGCTGGCCGGCCGACCCAGCGCCACAACGTCCCAATAGAACAACCGCGCATCGCCTTGCAGCTCTATCGAAGTGCTCAGTTCGGCTTGGGCATCGCTGAAGATAATCGTCTCCTGCGGCAACCATTCCAGTGTCGCGCCCGCTGCCACCTTCAAGTCCAGTGTCTGATAGGCCGGGCCCGCCGCGCGATACCACTTGGCCGCGCCGGGGCTGGTGATTTGCGCCCAGGCATCTGGGCCGACGCTGGCCGAAATGTCCAGCCGATCACCGCCAGCGATGCCGCCCGGTGGGTGAACGATGATGTGCTGGCACACCTCCGGGCCTTCGGCATACAGGTGCTTTTGCACCCGAAGCGGGCCTTTGTGGCGACGCTGGACCGGGCGCGTGCTGTCGCCGAATCGGGCGTAGCCCAGCTCCAGTTCGGCGTGCCAGCTAGGAGTAAAAAGGGCAGTTGGGACAGGTAAATTCATGGTTTCCAGTTTTCGTTGGGACGCTACAGACTAGATCGTAGCCTTAAATCGTTACTAGCCCACGCACACCTTCGGCTTCCATATTTTCGCCGCGACCTTGCTGCACGATCTCGCCCCGTGACATCACCAGGTATTGATCGGCCAGTTCGGCGGCGAAATCGTAGAACTGCTCCACCAGCAAAATTGCCATGTCGCCACGGGCGGCGAGCTTCTTGATCACCGCGCCGATCTCCTTGATCACCGACGGCTGGATGCCTTCAGTGGGTTCGTCGAGGATCAGCAGGCGAGGACGGCTGGCCAGCGCCCGGCCAATCGCCAATTGCTGCTGTTGGCCACCCGACAAATCACCGCCTCGCCGTTGCTTCATTTGCAGCAGCACCGGGAACAGCTCGTAAATGAACGCCGGGACTTCCTTGGCTTCGGAGCCTGGGAAGCGTGACAGGCCCATCAGCAGGTTTTCTTCCACGGTCAGTCGGCCGAAAATCTCGCGGCCCTGCGGCACGTAAGCGATCCCTGCGTGCACGCGCTGGTGTGGCTTGAACGTGGTAATCGGTTTGCCTTCCCAGTTCACCGCGCCTTCTTTGGCCGGTAGCAAACCCATCAGGCATTTGAGCAGGGTGGTCTTGCCCACCCCGTTGCGCCCGAGCAGGCAGGTGACTTCACCGACCTTCACCTCGAACGTCAGGCCGCGCAGGATGTGGCTACCGCCGTAATACTGGTGCAGCTTGTCGACTTGCAGCATTCTCAAATTCTCCTCAGTGATCGTTCCCACGCGGAGCGTGGGAACGATCAATCCCACCGAATCAGCGACCGAGATACACCTCAATCACCCGCTCGTTGTCCTGCACCTGTTCCAGCGATCCTTCGGCCAGCACGCTGCCCTGGTGCAACACGGTGACGTGGTCGGCAATCGAACCCACAAACCCCATGTCGTGTTCCACCACCATCAGCGAATGCTTGCCCGCCAGGCTCTTGAATAGTTCGGCGGTGAATTCGGTTTCGGCATCGGTCATGCCCGCCACCGGCTCATCGAGAAGCAGCAGTTGCGGGTCTTGCATCAGCAACATGCCGATTTCCAGAAACTGCTTCTGACCGTGGGACAACAACCCCGCCGGGCGATTGACCGACGTGGTCAGGCGAATGGTTTCCAACACTTCAGTGATGCGATCGCGTTGCTCACCACTCAGGCGAGCCCGCAGGCTGGCCCACACCGACTTGTCGGTTTTCTGCGCCAGCTCCAGATTTTCAAACACGCTCAAGGCTTCGAACACCGTCGGCTTCTGGAATTTGCGACCGATGCCGGCCTGGGCAATCTGCACTTCACTCATCTGCGTCAGGTCGAGGGTTTCACCGAACCAGGCCTTGCCGTGACTCGGGCGGGTCTTGCCGGTGATCACGTCCATCAGCGTGGTCTTGCCCGCGCCGTTGGGGCCGATGATGCAGCGCAGTTCGCCGACGCCGATGTACAGATTCAAGTCGTTCAGTGCCTTGAAGCCATCGAAGCTGACGCTGATGTCTTCCAGGGTCAGGATCGTGCCGTGGCGGGTATCGAGGCCAGGGCTGACGCGTTGACCGTGGCTGATGGCATCGCGGCTGGTGCCGGCGTCCTTGTTCGGCTCCACGGGGAAAAAGGCCGGTTCGAGCATGAATTCAGCCGTCGCAGTGACTCTCATTGCTCACCCCTTTTTTTCAGCAGACCGATCACGCCTTTAGGCAGGTATAAGGTCACGACAATGAACAACGCGCCGAGAAAGAACAGCCAGTATTCCGGGAACGCCACGGTGAACCAGCTCTTCATGCCGTTGACCACGCCAGCGCCGAGTAGCGGGCCGATCAAGGTTCCGCGACCACCGAGAGCCACCCAGACCGCCGCTTCAATAGAGTTGGTCGGCGACATTTCGCTAGGGTTGATGATCCCGACTTGCGGCACGTACAACGCACCGGCCAGCCCGCACAACACCGCGCTCAACACCCAGACAAACAGCTTGAAACCGCGAGGGTCATAGCCGCAGAACATCAGGCGATTTTCCGCATCACGCAGGGCGGTCAGCACTCGACCGAACTTGCTCTGTGCCAACCGCCAGCCGATGAACAGGCTCGCTACCAGCAATACCACCGTGGCGAAAAACAGCACGGCGCGTGTGCCCGGCTCAGTGATGCCGAAACCGAGAATGGTGCGGAAGTTGGTGAAGCCGTTGTTGCCGCCAAATCCGGTTTCGTTACGGAAGAACAGCAACATTCCGGCGAAGGTCAGGGCCTGGGTCATGATCGAGAAATACACGCCCTTGATCCGTGAGCGGAAGGCGAAGAAGCCGAACACCAGCGCCAGCAATCCCGGCGCCAATACAACAAGACACATGGCCCAGAGGAAGCTGCTGGTGCCGGTCCAGTACCACGGCAATTCGGTCCACGACAGAAAGGTCATGAACGCCGGCAAGCCATCGCCCGAGGCCTGGCGCATCAGGTACATGCCCATCGCATAACCGCCGAGGGCGAAGAACAGGCCGTGGCCGAGGGACAATAGACCGGCGTAACCCCACACCAGATCCAGCGCCAAAGCGACGATGGCGTAGCAAAGTATCTTGCCCACCAGCGTCAGCGTATAAGCCGAGACGTGAAACGTGCTGTCCGGCGACAACAACGACAGCAGCGGCAACGCCAGCAGTAGAGCGAGAATCACCACACCGACGGCAATCGTGACTTTTGGGCCGGCCTTTTGTGTGGCCGTGAGCATCAGGGGCTGGTTCATCAGTCGATCACCCGTCCTTTCAGTGCGAAGAGGCCTTGCGGACGCTTCTGGATGAACAGAATGATCAGCGCGAGGATCAGGATTTTGCCGAGTACGGCGCCGATCTGCGGTTCGAGAATCTTGTTGGCGATACCGAGGCCGAACGCGGCGAATACGCTACCGGCCAACTGGCCGACACCTCCGAGCACCACCACCAGGAACGAGTCGATGATGTAGCTCTGGCCGAGGTCCGGGCCGACGTTGCCGATCTGGCTCAGCGCCACACCACCAAGGCCGGCGATGCCCGAGCCGAGGCCGAAGGCGAGCATGTCCACGCGCCCGGTGGGCACGCCGCAGCAGGCGGCCATGTTGCGGTTCTGGGTGACGGCGCGCACGTTCAAACCCAGGCGCGTCCTGTTCAGCAGCAGCCAGGTCAGCACCACCACAAACAGCGCAAACGCGATGATCACTATGCGGTTGTATGGCAACACCAGATTCGGCAGCACCTGAATTCCGCCCGACAACCACTCGGGATTGGCCACTTCAACGTTCTGCGCACCGAACAACAATCGCACCAGTTGGATCAGCATCAAACTGATGCCCCAAGTGGCGAGCAAGGTTTCCAGCGGGCGCCCGTAGAGGTGACGAATCACCGTGCGCTCCAGCGCCATGCCGATGGCGGCAGTGACGAAAAACGCCACCGGCAACGCAATCAGCGGGTAGAACTCGATGGCGTCCGGGGCGTAGCGCTGGAACATCAGCTGCACCACGTAGGTCGAGTAGGCGCCGAGCATCAGCATCTCGCCGTGGGCCATGTTGATCACGCCGAGCAGGCCGAAGGTGATCGCGAGACCGAGGGCGGCGAGCAGCAGGATCGAACCGAGGGACATGCCGCTAAAGGCCTGACCGAGCAGCTCGCCGATCAGCAGTTTGCGTTTGACTTGGGCAAGGCTGGTTTCGGCGGCAGTGCGTACCGTGGCGTCGGCTTCGACGCCCGGTTCCAGCAGGCTTTCGAGGCGGGTGCGGGCCAGCGGGTCGCCGGTTTCACCGAGCAAGCGCACAGCGGCGAGGCGCACGGACGGATCGGTGTCGACCAGTTGCAGATTGGCCAGGGCGAGGCTGAGCGCGGCATGCACGCTTTCGTCTTTTTCGCCGGCCAGTTGCTGGTCGAGGAATTTCAGCTGCGCGGGTTTGGCGCTTTTCTGCAGTTGCTGCGCGGCGGCAAGGCGGATTTTGGTGTCGGCAGCGAGCAGTTGATGACTGGCCAGTGCGGTGTCGATCAGACCCCGCAGGCGATTGTTCAGGCGCAGGGTTTTCGGTTGGCCATCGACGGTCAGTTCGCCTTGTTGCAAGGCATTGATCAGTTCGATGCGGGACGGGTCGGGCTGCGCAGCCCAGGACTCCAGCAGTTTGGCTTGCTGCACAGGGTTGGCGGCGACGAAGTCTTTGGTGTCGCTGGCGTGGGAGACCATCGGCAGCAAGAGTGCGATGGTCAAGATGAAGCGGTAAAGGGCAGTCGGCATATGCATGGCCTTGCGCGAACTTAATGTGGGAGCGGGCTTGCTCGCGAATGCGGTGGGTCAGTCACATTGATGTTGGATGTGCCGCCGTCTTCGCGAGCAAGCCCGCTCCCACAGGGATATGTGTCGGGTATGAGCTCCGTGCTCAAGCCCGACATCCAGTGGCTTAGTTGCTCTTCACCGCATATTCCGGCTTCTTGTCGTTGCCCTGAATGAACGGGCTCCACGGCTGGGCACGGATCGGCCCTTCGGTCTGCCACACCACGTTGAACTGACCGTCAGCCTGGATCTCGCCGATCATCACCGGCTTGTGCAGGTGGTGGTTGGTCTTGTCCATGGTCAGGGTGTAGCCGGACGGCGCGGCAAAGGTCTGGCCGGCGAGGGCTTCGCGGACTTTGTCGACGTCGGTGGATTTGGCTTTTTCAGCCGCTTGCGCCCACATGTGAATGCCGACGTAGGTGGCTTCCATCGGGTCGTTGGTCACCGCTTTGTCGGCGCCCGGCAGGTTATGTTTCTTGGCGTAGGCTTTCCAGTCGGCGACGAATTTCTTGTTCGCCGGGTTATCAACCGATTCAAAGTAGTTCCACGCCGCGAGGTTGCCCACCAGCGGCTTGGTGTCGATGCCGCGCAGTTC
This sequence comes from Pseudomonas sp. P5_B2, assembly GCF_056400445.1. NCBI lineage: Bacteria > Pseudomonadati > Pseudomonadota > Gammaproteobacteria > Pseudomonadales > Pseudomonadaceae > Pseudomonas > Pseudomonas sp. P5_B2. Next base: position 7,718 of record NZ_JBFULH010000068.1, read on the forward strand.
TTCCTCACCCACGGAGAACGCCACGACCGGAACGTCGGTAGCTTTCAAACCCTGGTTGGCCAGCTCTTTATAGAACGGCACGTTGGAGTCGCCGTTGACAGTCGAGATGACGGCAGTCTTGCCGCCGGCCGAGAATTTTTTGATGTTGGCCACGATGGTCTGGTAATCGGCGTGGCCGAACGGGGTGTAGACCTCTTCGATGTCCTTGTCCGCCACCCCTTTGGAGTGCAGGAACGAACGCAGGATTTTGTTGGTTGTGCGCGGGTAGACGTAGTCGGTGCCGAGCAGGAAGTAGCGCTTGGCGCTGCCGCCTTCTTCACTCATCAGGTATTCAACGGCGGGGATCGCTTGCTGGTTCGGCGCGGCGCCGGTGTAGAACACGTTGGGCGACATCTCTTCGCCTTCGTATTGCACCGGGTAGAACAGCAAGCCGTTGAGCTCTTCGAACACCGGCAACACCGATTTACGCGACACCGAAGTCCAGCAACCGAACACCACGGCAACCTTATCCTGAGTCAGCAGCTGACGGCCCTTCTCGGCGAACAGCGGCCAGTTCGACGCCGGGTCCACCACCACCGGCTCCAGCATCTTGCCGTTCACGCCGCCTTTGGCATTGATCTCGTCGATGGTCATCAACGCCATGTCTTTGAGCGATGTTTCGGAGATCGCCATGGTGCCGGACAACGAATGCAGGATACCGACCTTGATGGTTTCGGCGGCCTGGATCGTCCAGGTCATGCCCATCGCGGCGATGCTTGCCGAGAGTGTAAAAGCCTTGATCAAGCTACGACGCTTCATTGTGCGATCTCCATGAACTGATGAATTTTCTTGGTTGGCAGATGCGGACTACTGAAGGGTGTTTTGCAAGGGCTGTGCCGAGTGGCAAAAGTCGCAGAAATGACGGGTTAGAGCGGTCGTGCAGTTTTGCGGCGCACCATGAAGGGACGAGGTCGGGGCAGTGGTGCGAAGGTGTGCATCATTGTGGTGCTGCCGCGTGGCGGCAGTGGTGACGCAAGAGGGGCTCAGTTGACGCCGGGAAAGGAGTCGACGTACTGGATCTTGAAATCGGGGAAGGAATCGACAATCTGGATTTTGTAATCAGGGAAACTATCGACAGTTTTCCACTTGCCCGGCGAGTCGGGGAAAGAGTCGACCTGCTGCACTTTCAGATCGGGAAAGGAGTCCACCACCTGCACCTTGTAGTCAGGGAAGCTGTCGACGAATTGAATCTTGCCGTAGATCTTCGACACATCGACGGTGGTATCGGCCCATGCGGCGCTGGAACCGAGCACCAGCAAGGACAGGAAAACAGATTTCAACATGAGGCTGATCCTGTGAGTCGTGAGACTTTCAGTGTAGGTAATGTTGAGCCCCTGTGGGAGCGGGCTCAGGTGTTTCTAGGTGGGGACGACGTTATCCACCGCGCGGTTAACGGCCAGTTCCGCGAGCATGATGATCTGCTGAATCGCCATTACCTTATGCCGTTGCGGGCCGATCAATTCGGCGGCGAAATCGCTGGTCAGCACACTGGCTGACGCCAAGGATTCACAGGCATTGACCAACAGGCTTTCGGTGTCGTTGTTCGGGGCGATCATGAACATGGTGCTGGGGTGGCGGGGTTTTTCGGTGTATTGGGTCGGGGGATCGAGGTAGTAGTCGAGGGCGCGCTTGATGGCGTCGCGGTCTCTGAGCAGGTCTTCGTCGCGAGATGTTTCGGGATCGGGAGTGGTGGGGATGGGTGGATCTGGAACAATCTTTTTGCTCATTTGGGGTTCAACTCAGTTGGGGCCACCACTTATCGTTCTCACACGATGAGGGGTGGCAGCTATGTGCGGAGTGAGAAACCGGTAACCCCGAACCCGGCCGGACCGAAGTCCGCCCGCACACAGCCGCCATAGAGCATTGCAGACAGCGGATAAGCTGGCGGCAATTATGGTGGTACTGATGTTGGATTAACAGGGTAAACCGGGTTCTCACGCCCGATCACTGATGTGCAGTGACAGCCCCAGACTAGACAGCCCACGTCCGACGAACAACCTGAAAAAGTCGTGGGAAACGTCCGGTCATTTCGCATCCAGATAAACACACATAAACAACCCCGGAATCACAATCCCCCTGTGGGAGCGAGCCTGCTCGCGATAGCGGTATGTCAGACACATCGATGCTGGATGTGCTACCGCCATCGCGAGCAGGCTCACTCCCACATTAGAATGTGTTCACAAAGTTGAGGCCGATTCAGTCTGTCGGCTGAAACGCGACAACAGCACGCGATCCAGCACCCAGACCACCACCAGCGACGCCCCCACCAGTGGAAACATCACCGCCAGGGCAAACATGATGACCATCGCGGTTTTCCATTTCGGCAGGTCGTGGCGCAGCGGCGGCACACCGAATTTGCCCTGTGGCCGGCGCTTCCACCAGATCACCACGCCGCTGACGGCGCTGAGCAGGATCATCAGGCAGATCAGTAACACGATGATCTGATTGAACACCCCGAACATCTTGCCTTCGTGCAGCATCACGCCGATTTCCGTGGCGCGTGCGACGGTGCCGTATTGCTCGAAACGCACATCGGCGAGGACGTCGCCGGTGTATTGATCGACGTGCAGCGTGGCGTCGTTGCGCGGGTCGTCGGCGAACACGGCAATGGTGAACACGCCGGTGGCAGTTTTCGGGAAGGTGATGCTGTAACCCGACTCGACCTTGCGTTGCACGGCGATGTTCTGCACGTCTTGCAGACTGATGGTCGGCGCGGCTGGGCCTATTTGTGCGCCTCCGTGGGCCATGTGTTCGGCGTGGTCGCCGCCGGACATCGGCATCGGCGTATTTTCCATCGCCCAAGGCACGGTCTGGCGGGTGGCGGTGTTGAGGCTGCGTGCCTCGACGTCGGACTTGGGTACGTTGTCCCACATCGCTGCCGGGAACACGTTCCAGACACCGGCGTATTGCGCGCCCCAGAACCCGGTCCAGGTCATGCCGCTGAGCAACATCACCAACAGCAATGACGCCCCCCAGAACCCGGTGACCGCGTGAAGGTCACGCCACAGTACGCGACCGCGACTGGTCAGACGCGGCCACAAAATGCCCGCCGCTTGGCCGCGTGGCCACCACAGGAACACCCCGGACACCACCAAAACGATGCCCCAGCCGGCGGCCATTTCGATCAGTCGATCTCCGACGGTGCCGATCATCAGCTCGCCGTGAATCGACCGCGCAACCGCTTGCAGGTTCTTCTTGGCGTCTTGCTCGCCGAGGATGTCGCCCTGGTAGGGATCGATGAATACGTTGAGTTCTGTATCGCCATTGACCACGACAAATTGCGCGCTGCGCTCGGCGTTGACCGGTGGCAGGTACTGCTTGATGGTGGCTTGGGGATACGCTTCTTTGACCCGCTTGAGCAAGTCGTCGGCGGGCACGGTGTGGTGCCCGGCCGGGACGTTGAGCAGGCTGCCGTACATCAACGGATCGAGCTGCGGTTTGAACAGGTAAATGATGCCGGTCAGGGCAAGCATCACCATGAAAGGCGCGACGAACAGACCGGCATAGAAATGCCAGCGCCAGGCCAGGTTGTAGAAATTCGGTTTGGGCTGTTTCATTGGTTGTGCTCCGCTTGGCTTGGGTCTTTTTTTGTTGTCCGGTGACTGCTGCGCAGCCATTCGCGAGCAAGCCCGCTCCCACATTGGACGGTGGTGTACCTGTGGGAGCGGGCTTGCCCGCGATGTTTTTAGAAACTCATGTCCACCTTGGTCCAGAGCGTTCGCCCCGGTTCTTTAATGGCTTGCGGGTGTTGGGCCGGGTAGCCAAAACCGGCGTTGCCGGCCAGGTTCAAGTGCTCGGCGTAGGGCTTGCCGAACAGGTTGTCGACGCCGGTGCTGACCCTCCAGTGCGGGTTGATCCGGTAGGCACCGTTGAGCGAGAACATGCCGAAGCCCGGGGTTTTATCGAAGTCTTTGCCGACGACGTTGCCCTTGTTCAGATCGATGCGGTTTTGCGCGGCGACCACTCGCCACAGCGCCCCGGCACTCCAGTTGTCTTCGCTGTAGGTGAGGCCGAAACGCGCGTCCAGTGGCGGCATTTGCGGCAGTGGGTTGCCGTCGCTGTTGTTCTTGCCCCAGGCGTAGGCCAGGGTCGCGTCGGCTTTCCAGTTGTTGGTCAACCGGTAAGCCGCTCCGAGTTCGCCGCCCATGATGCGGGCGTCGATGTTTTTAGCCTGGGAGACGGTGCCCGCCGGGGTTGGGATGTAGTTGAACAGGATGTAGTCGTGCACTTTGCCGACGTAACCTGAGGCCCAGGCATCGAGGTCTTCGGTTCGGTATTGCAGGCCGAAGTCGAGCTGGGTGGTTTTCTCGGGTTTGATCGAATCAAAGGCATTCAATGAACCGGCGGGGCCGCTCTTGGGTGAAAACAGCTCCCAATAATCCGGGAACCGTTCGGTGTGACCGAGGCCTGCGTACAGGGTGGCCGGGCTGTCGGCCAAGTCATGCTCATAACGGGCGAAGCCGCTCGGCAGTGTGTCGGCTCGGGTGTCATCGGCGGTCGGGTTGGGGCGTTTGGTCATCCCTGAACCGATGGATTGCCGGTAATCGCTGGCCGAGGCGCGGTCCAGGCGCGCGCCGGTAACCAGCCGGTCACGGTCGGCGGCGTACCAGGTCAGTTCGCTGAAGACGCCGTAGTTGTGGAAGTCGGCGTCCTCGGTGTACGGCAGGTCCTTGTAGGTATTGATGCCCGCACTGCCGCGCTGGCGGTGCTCGCTGGTTTGCACGTCGATGCCGCTGATCAGCTGCACGACGGCCCAGCGCCAGGTGCCTTTGACCCGACCGCCGACGGTTCGACGGTCGACGTTCGACGCCCTTGGGCCGGACATCATCCCGGTGCCGGAGGGCGTGCGCAGGGTGTAGTTGTCCATCACGTGGTCGGCGTAGTTGTAGTAAAGCTGGGCCTCGATCTTGTCCAGCACGTCGCCGACGTTGGATTTTTCGAAGCGCAGGCCGAGGCTTTCGCGCAGGAACTGCGAGCCGTCCATGCCGCGCCCGGCGTAACGTGCTTCACCATCGCTTTTGCCGGCGGTCAGTTCCAGCAGGGTGTCGGTATCCGGGGTCCAGCCGAGTGCGACGTCGCCGTTCCACTTGTCGTAGCGCGAAGGCACGGTGTCGTTGTTGCCATCCCGGTAGTCGTCGGCGTGTGCAGTGTTGCCGATCACCCGCACGTAACCCAACGGGCCGCCAGCAGCAGCGTCCACCAGTTTGTCGAAGCGGCCGTTGGAGCCGGCCAGCACGCTGGCATTCACCCGGGTGCCGAGTTCGCCGAAACTCTCTGGCTCCCGGTCGAAGAGGATGGTCCCGGCGGACGCACCCGGCCCCCACAGTACGGTTTGCGGACCTTTGATGACGGTGAGTTTGTCGTAGGTTTCCGGCGAGAGGTAGGAGGTTGGCGCGTCCATCCGGCCGGGGCAGGCGCCCAGTAATTGGCCGCCGTTGGTGAGGATGTTCATCCGCGAGCCGAACATGCCGCGCAACACCGGGTCGCCGTTGGTGCCGCCGTTGCGCACGAGGGCGAAGCCGGGGATGGTTTTCAAGTAGTCGCCACCGTCGCTGGCCGGCACCGGTTGGCGCGGGTCCTTGGGGTTGGTGACGATGGTCAGCGGCGAACTCGGGGCGATCGCGGTGATGACCGTCGGGCTCAGCTCGTCGCTGTGGGCGGCGTGTTCATCGGCCAGCGCCATCGGTGTCAGTAGAGCGCCACACAGGAATGCGGTGGCGTGCCTGAATCGAACACTGGGTTCGTTCAGGGCATAAGAAGCTTGAGCAGGGCTCAAGCGTGAGTCAGCAGTAAACCTGGACATGACAATTTCCATCGAACGGCATAAACGACACGGGCGGCAGCCGAGGCAATTCCTGCAGGAATGAGCTTGTGGGGTGAGGCTTGTGTGGTGAGGGGGCTTGCCCCGTTCGGCTGCACAGCAGTCGTAAAACATTGCATGCGGTGTATCTGATACACGGCGATTGCAGGTTTCAGGGCCGCTTTGCGACCCAACGGGGGCGAGCCCCCTCGCCACACCAGCTCACACACACAGGTTGCTTTGGCTGTCTTGCGGACCGTGTGAGATCAGAGGTGGGTGTTTACGCGACGATAGGTGGGGCGCGGGTTCGGGCGCCGGGGAAGAAGGGTTGCCGGGCATGGCCCAGGCGGGGGGACGGGGGGGTGAACGTGTTGGCGGGCGGGGTGGTGAAAGCTGCGAATGAAACACCGCCAGTCAGCGCCGGGCAATTGAACAGCAGGCTGCAATAGCCGCATTTTTCCCAGAGCGCATGGTGCGAAGCTTCGGGCGGGCAGTGTTCGGCGGCGGGTTGCGCGCCGTGGTCGGCGTGCTCCATGGCCGTCATGTCCATGCTCATGTCCATCGACATGTTCATGGTCATGGTCATGGCAGAGGCGCGTTGATCCATCGGCATCGACTGAGAAATCAGCGGGCCGATAAAGATCATCAACATGGCGAACAGGCTGATCCAGCTGCCGCGCGTCAGGCTCAATGGCTGACAACGTGACGCGGATGACCTGACGCTAAGCGGGCGCATGGCGGCTTCTGCTCAGTCGATTACTGGGCGTGAGCGTGCATCTGTGGGTTTTCCGATGGCTTCTTCTGCACGGCAACTTCTACCGTCACATCACCGGCCTTCTCGAAATGCATCGTCAGCGGGAAGCGTTTGCCGTCGCTCAACAGACTGCGATCTTTCAGCCCCAGCAGCATCACGTGATAGGCCATCGGCGCAAATGTAACGGTGCCGCCAGCGGGGATCTCGACGCTCGGCACGTGTTGCATCTTCATCAGATCGTTCTGCATCACGTGCTCGTGCAACTGGGCTTCGCCCGAAATGGGCGAGTCGACACTGAGCAGGCGGTCAGCGGTCTTGCCGCTGTTGTGAATCACAAAATAGGCGGCAACGGTTGGCGCGTTGGGTGGCAACTCTTGCGACCACGGATTCGCGATTTGCAACTCGCCGACGCTGTAGTCTTGGGCATTGGCAAAGCACGCAGGCAGCAGCAACGCAGCCAAAACGATGAGTTTGTTCAACATGGCAGTTCTCCGGAACGATTCAAAACGCAGGTCAATTGCGAGAAGGAATCACACCTGAGGGGAAGCGCGGGGGTTGAGACTCGGCCATTGCTGGCGCGGTGTGGGGGTTTCGAGTGTGGCGGCGGGCAGGCCTCGATTGCTCTCGAAGTGCGCGAAATACAGCTGCGGCTCATGCCCAGGCAGCGCCACCAAGGGTGCAGAGCCCGAGCAACACCAGCAATGCTGCATGTTGGAATGATCGTCGCCCTGTGGCGCCTTCTGCTCGATATCGCCCAGGGAAATCGCCACCATTTTGGTGCCGCTGGACGTACAGAAACTGCCCCAAAGCAATTGCTCGGCAGGCGATTTCGCCGACTGCGCCATCGCATTGCTCATCGGCATGGCGAGCATGTTGAACAGCACTGCGAAGCAGGCGATCCATGCAATTGCAAGCCGATGTCGGGACATGGGGGAATCCGTTTGGGTGGGCGATCAAGCGCGGCTATTTAGCCTGATCAGGGCCGATAAGTAAAAAAGCGGCGTGCGGTGTGGTGTCGCAGTGCCTGAGTTAACAAGAGCAGCATGCTGTGAGCCATTTCCAGCTCGCCGTTATGGAAGAGTGTAGCGACTTCGATTCGAATTGCCTGAGCAAAATGTGGATCACTTTGAATTCGTGCGCGGAGGGTGTGTTTGACGTCTCTGAACGCCAAGCGAATGAAACGTCCGTCGCCCGAATCCTCCTCTTCACAGGCTTTGAGGT
>NZ_JBFULH010000069.1:0-15301 GCF_056400445.1 Pseudomonas sp. P5_B2
GGTTTCGATCGACGCCCTGGACGGGCGGATCGCTGCGGTGATGCTGGTTCCGTATCCGCCGGGCATTCCACTGATAATGCCGGGCGAGCGGTTCACCGAGGCGACGCGGTCAATCATCGACTACCTTTCATTTGCACGAACGTTTGATAGCAGTTTCCCCGGATTCGTCGTCGATGTGCATGGTTTGCAACACGAAGACGAGGGCAATGGACGGCACTACACCGTCGATTGCATCAAGGAATGAGGACCTTTCCCAGTATGCAACCTGTCATTAATCCCAAGTACCCCGGCCTTGCGGTGCGTGTCGCCGATGACGGCTTCGCAGCCTATATCTGGGGCAGTGACTTCAGTTTTGAAGTCGCCGCCTATGGCACCGTCGAAATGGGCAAATCGGTCGAGCAATGGCCGATTACGCCAATCACCCCTTATCGAAAGTGCTATGGCATCGACCCTGAAGAGTTCAGCAGTTTTAGAGATGCGGCTGACAGTGCGATTTTCATGGCCTATATCGATGATGAGCCCGTCGGTCATCTGGTAGTCAGCACCAACTGGAACGGTTTTGCCCATATCGACGAGCTGGCGGTACATGCGCCGGCGCGGCACCACGGTGTGGCCAGAGCATTGCTGGATGTGGCTCAATTCTGGAGTCGCAAGAAAAAACTGCCGGGGATCATGCTCGAAACCCAGAACAACAACCTGGGCGCCTGCCGGCTCTATGAGCGGTGCGGTTATGTGATTGGCGGGATCGATCATCTGCGCTATCGCGGGATCGATCCGAACACCGCCGAAGTGGCGCTGTTTTGGTATCGCTTGTTCGATAATGCGCTGGAAAATCCACTCAGTTCGCCAGCATCGCCACGGCTTGTTCCGTAATGATGTCCAGCAGGGTCTGAACGGCGGCGGACGGTTCGCCGCTTTTCAGGGTCAGGGCGTAGAGGCTGATCGGCACTGCCGGCGCCAGTGGGCAAACATCCAGCCCGCTGGATTTGGCGCCAAGGGCGGTAAACGGGTCGACAATCGCAAGGCCCTCACCAGCCTCCACCATGCTGCGCATCATCTGATGCGTCTGGACCCGGATATGCACGAGCGGAGCAGGGCGCAAGGCCTGCAATTTGTTCTCGAGTGCCGGGCTCAGCGGGTCGTGACCTTCGAGTCCGACCATTGACTGGCCCGCCAGATCTTGCAACGAAATGTATTTCTGCTTGGGTTGTAGCCAGCCATGGGGCGCCAGTAGCTGGAGCTTGCCTTGGGCAATCACCTGGCAATGGATGTCGGCGTGGTCGGGATCCTGCAAGCTCAACCCCAGATCGCTTTCGCGCAACAGCAGGGTCTTGATGATCTCGCGGGTCGGGTGGCTCAACAGGCTGCAAGGTGCGTCGGGCAGGCGTCGGCGCAGGGCGGCGATGCTCTGAGGCAATAGTTGTTGGGCTAGCGGCGGGGTGCAAATGATGCGCAGTGGTGGTGCCTGGTATTGCTTGAGGCTGGAGGCCAGGCGCTGAACGGGCTCAAGCGCTTCGTAGACGTGGGCGATTTCGACCTGAAGCTCCCGCGCTTCGCGGGTCGCCTGCAAGCGTCCACGCACGCTGGAAAACAGCATGAAACCCAACTGACCCTCGGCCTCGCGCAAAATGCCTTCAACCTCGGCCACCGGCAACTGCAGCCATTCGGCGGCGGTGCCCAGGTGACCGGTCTGCACAAGCGCGTGAATCACTTCGATATGGCGTAAACGCATGCATGAAGTCCATGTTCGGCAGGTGAGGGAATCAGTGACTGAATCCTAACTCAAGTGCGCGCCTATGACTTCTGCTCATAACGTTGGGTTATGACGCGGTGCTGGCTACCGGCACGCTGCCGACAAAGGTGTCGGGTTCGCGCACGATGGTCACGTCCGATTGAACCAGCAGGAACTGGTTGTCATCCAGCTTCCTGACGCGGTCGCCAATGGCCAGTTTGTAAGTGGTGACAGGCTCCGTACCGCCGAGGCCGTCTGCCGACGGAGTGGATTCCTGGAACTCGTGCACGGAATATACGCGGCCTTCCGCATCTCTTGCGTGGAACTGACCGACAAGTACTGCTGCCATCTGTTTAGAACCTCTGGAGATAAATCACTCAAATTTCGGTTGTGTAGACCGTGGTTGGGCGAAGTAAGTTTTCGTGCAAGAAAAAAATAGTCAGGGGTGTGAAATTCAACAGCCCACTGGGTGATTCGTCATCTATAACTACAAGTTCTTTCCATCGGACAGTCGAGACATCTTCCATGAGCAACGTCTATACGATCGCCGTCATAGTCGGCAGCTTGAGAAAGGCATCGATCAATCGCAAGGTGGCACTGGCGCTAGCCGACCTTGCTCCAGCCAATCTCAATCTGCAAATCGTCGAAATTGGTGACTTGCCACTCTACAACGAAGACATCGATGGCGCTTCACCGCCGGCAGCCTACAGCACTTTCCGGCAACAAGTACGTTCATCCGACGCAGTGCTGTTCGTCACCCCGGAATATAACCGTTCGGTGCCGGCGCCTTTAAAGAATGCCATCGATGTTGGATCGCGGCCATATGGCCAGAGTGCATGGAGCGGCAAGCCGGGTGCAGTCATCAGCGTTTCGCCGGGTGCTGTCGGTGGATTTGGTGCCAACCATAACGTGCGTCAGTCCATGGTGTTTCTGGATGTACCGTGCATGCAGCAGCCGGAAGCCTATCTCGGTGGTGCCGGTACACTGTTCGACGAGGCCGGCAAACTGTCCGAATCGGTGAAGCCATTCTTGCAGAAGTTCATCGACGCCTATGGAAAATGGGTCGAACAACACAAAAAGGTGTGATTACGTTTGTAGCAGCAGCCTCGCAGGCTCGACAGCTGCTACCGGCGATGGCGGCTTTGGCTATTCGGTTATCCTTCTAGACCGAGTCTGCTTCATCGCGAGCAGGCTCGCTCCCACACTAAATTCATAGGTAGGTGGGAAATTTTGGTGTCTGGACTGGATCTCCAAAAGCATGAYTATCCCCTGTGGGAGCGGGCTTGCTCGCGAAGAGGCCAGCCCAGGCGCAACAAATCTCAACCACTGCCCGGCACATTCGGCCAAAGATCCGCCACCAGAAACAACCGTTCCGCTTCCTCCCATTCCCCCTCGGCATTCTCGATCAGGCGCACCATCAATTGCGCGGGCGCCAAGGGTTCCAGTTCACTGAGCCACGCGCTCAATTGCTCGCTATTCCAGGTCTGCTCCGCCGGATAATGCGCCGGTGCCAGCCAGGCATGGCGGGGCAGGGGTTGCCAGCGACCGAAAGGGCGCTGCACGACAAAATCCGCCCAGTCTTTCTGATGCAGCCAGCTACCACGCAAATGCTGCGGATGTGCACCGCCGGGTTGTTCGGCGCGTCCCGGCCACGGATACAGCAGGTAACCGCCGAGCCACAGGTGCGCGCTGAACTGCTGGATATCCAGCGCCGCCAGCACTTCGCGGCTTTCGCTGCGGGCAGAAATGGGCAGTTGATGCTGAGCCAGGTGCGCCAGTTTGCGGTCCAGCCGATCATGACAACCCGGGCCAAGCCACTGCGCGGTATCCTGCCCGTCGCCATTTTGCGGCCCGAGATAGAGCTTGATCGCCAGTTCCATGTGATGTACGCCGTCGCGATCGCGCAGCAGCATGTCCAGCTCGCCCAGTGTGTGGCCTTCACGGCGAATCGGCAGGTTGGCGGCAATCAGCTCGATCCCCGGCGCGTGCCGCACCGCGTACTGCCACAGTCGCTCGTAATACAGGCCCAGACGCCGGGTGCGGGCCTGGGACAGCCAGTGCAGCAAGTCATAGCTGTCACGGTCCAGTTGCCGCAGCCATCGCTCCAGGCGTTCGGGCTCTTGCACCCACTCGCTGCCGGCCAACGGATGGCGTTGCGGCCACGGCGTGTCGACGAGCATTGGCGGCGCGAGGATGACCCAGGCCAGGTCGCGCACTTCGGGGTGGCGCAACTGATGGGGCAACGAGAGCAAATCGGGAAATAGGATCATCTTGCGAGCATAGCCCTAAACATGAGTACACCCTTGTGGCTGAAAGGATTTTGTCTATCCCGCGCTTTCGCCCATAATCGTCTTTTTCGCCGTCCTCGCAGGAACCCCATGGAGCAATTTCGTAATATCGGCATCATCGGTCGCCTGGGCAGTTCTCAGGTGCTGGATACCGTCCGCCGACTGAAACGGTTTCTGCTCGATCGTCACTTGCACGTGATCCTCGAAGACACCATCGCCGAAGTCCTTCCCGGCCATGGCCTGCAAACCTCGTCCCGCAAGATGCTCGGCGAAGTGTGTGACATGGTGATTGTGGTCGGCGGTGACGGCAGCCTGCTCGGCGCCGCCCGGGCGCTGGCCAAGCACAATACTCCGGTACTCGGCATCAACCGCGGCAGCCTCGGTTTCCTGACCGATATTCGCCCAGATGAGCTTGAAATCAAAGTCGCCGAAGTGCTCGACGGCCACTACCTGGTGGAAAACCGCTTTCTGCTGCAAGCCGAAGTCCGCCGTCATGCAGAGGCCATCGGTCAGGGCGATGCCCTCAACGACGTGGTGCTGCACCCCGGCAAATCGACGCGAATGATCGAGTTCGAGCTGTACATCGACGGCCAGTTCGTTTGCAGTCAGAAGGCCGACGGCCTGATCGTCGCAACGCCCACCGGTTCGACCGCTTACGCGCTGTCGGCGGGCGGACCGATCATGCATCCCAAGCTCGACGCTATTGTGATTGTGCCGATGTACCCCCATACCTTGTCGGGCAGGCCGATTGTGGTCGATGGCAACAGTGAGCTGAAAATCGTCGTGTCCAAAGATATGCAGATTTACCCGCAAGTCTCCTGTGACGGGCAGAACCACTTCACCTGCGCCCCCGGCGACACCATCACCATCAGCAAAAAAGCGCAGAAACTGCGGCTGATCCATCCGCTTGACCACAATTACTATGAAGTCTGCCGGACCAAGCTCGGTTGGGGCAGTCGACTGGGTGGTGGAGGCGACTGATGCTCGATCCCGCGCGTAGCTACGACCTGATCGGTGACGTGCACGGTTGCGCTCTGACCCTTGAGCACTTGCTCGACCGGCTCGGTTATCACAAACAAGGTGGCGTCTGGCGGCATCCGTCGCGGATGGCCGTGTTTGTGGGCGATATCATTGATCGCGGCCCGCGAATTCGCGAGGCGCTGCACATTGTTCATGACATGGTCGTGGCCGGCCAGGCGCTGTGCATCATGGGCAACCATGAATTCAACGCACTAGGCTGGAGCACGCCGGCGCTACCGGGCAGCGGCAAGCAGTTCGTCCGTGAACACACGCCGCGTCATGCCCGATTGCTGGGAGAAACCCTGACCCAGTTCCAAGACCATCCCGGTGACTGGCACGACTTCCTGCAATGGTTCTACGAGTTGCCACTGTTCGTCGACGCCGGCCGCTTCCGGGTGGTGCATGCGTGCTGGGATTCGGGCCTGATCGAACCATTGCGTAGGCTGTTCCCCAACGGCTGTGTGGATGAGCATTTCCTCCAGGCGTCGGCCGTGCCGGGCAGTTTCGCCTGCACCGTGTTCGACCGGTTGCTGCGCGGCACCGACATGCCCTTGCCCCATGGTTTGACCATGACCAGCGGCGACGGCCTGGTGCGCTCGTTCTTCCGTACCAAATTCTGGGAAGACGACCCGCAAACCTACGGAGACATCGTCTTCCAACCTGACGCGTTGCCCGAGCCAGTGGCGCAGACGCCCCTGACGTCCACGGAAAAAAACACCTTGCTGCGCTACGGCGTCGATGAACCGCTGTTGTTCGTCGGTCACTACTGGCGCAGCGGCAAACCGGTGCCGATTCGCCCGAACCTGGCCTGCCTGGATTACAGCGCCGTGCTCTACGGCAAACTGGTCGCCTATCGGCTGGACCAGGAAACCCGGCTCGATCCGAATAAATTTGTCTGGGTCGATGTCGAACGGCCGGAGGTGCTGCAATGAGTGTTGTTGCCGTATTGCGTCTGCCGCTGGCGGTGGACTTGAGCGGGTTCGTCAAACTGCTGAAACGCATGCAGGTGCCGCATCGCGTCAGCGAAGAGTCAGGCGAACAGGTGCTCTGGGTGCCGGCCAACATCAGCGAGGACGTGCGTTCGCTGTACGAACGCTTTCCCGCCGGTGATCCCGATCAGCAGCTGGACATTCCTTCGGTGCAAACCACCAGCCGCCCCGGTTTCGTCGAGCAACTTCGCTACGCCAAGGCGACTGCGGCCGTTTTGCTCCTGAGCATCCTCGTGGGTGCAGTGACGCTACTGGGTGAAAACCTCGACACCATGCGCTGGCTGACCTTCCTCGATTTTCGCGTGGTCGGCGAGTACATCCACTTCGTGCCATTGGCCGACAGCCTGGCGGCGGGGCAGTGGTGGCGATTGATGACACCGATGCTGATCCACTTCGGCATCCTGCACCTGGCCATGAACGGCATGTGGTATTGGGAGCTGGGCCGGCGCATCGAATCGCGGCAGGGCAGCATCAACCTGGTCGGCCTGACGTTGCTGTTCAGCCTGGTTTCCAACTGCGCCCAGTATTATTTCAGCGGCCCGACCCTGTTCGGCGGATTGTCCGGCGTGCTGTACGGCTTGCTCGGRCATTGCTGGATCTTCCAGCTATTGGCGCCGAACCCGGCTTATCGCCTGCCGCGCGGCGTGCTGGTGATGATGCTGGTGTGGCTGGTGCTGTGCCTGTCCGGGCTGGTTTCGATGATCGGCTTCGGTGACATCGCCAACGCAGCCCATGTCAGCGGGTTACTCATCGGATGCTTCACCGGTTTGTTGGGTGGTTTGTACAACCGCCGTAAACTGGCCGCCTAAAACAGTTTATGTATTTAAAGAGCGCGGAGACCTTGATGTCCTCTTTTAACGAAATGATCAAAAACATCACCCCTGATATCTACCAGAGCCTGAAACTGGCGGTGGAAATCGGTAAGTGGGCAGACGGTAACAAGCTCACCGCCGAGCAACGCGAGTTGTCGTTACAGGCGATGATCGCCTGGGAAATCCAGAACCTGCCCGAAGAAGAGCGCACCGGTTACATGGGCCCGCAGGAATGCAGTTCGAAGTCGATCAGCGTGCCAAACATTCTGTTCAAGTCGGATGCCATCCATTGATCGAGATTGGCCGTGGTGCAATCAGTAAAATGTCGGCCCGCCTTTACGGGGCTGACGTGCAGTACGCGTTTCGCCTGGGCGACCTCGAGGTGCCGGTCAATCCAATGATCGGTACCACCGTGCGCCTGGAATACCTGGGGGCGATTCATTGCACCCATTGTGGACGCAAGACCAAAACCAGTTTCAGCCAGGGCTACTGCTACCCTTGCATGACCAAACTGGCGCAGTGCGACATCTGCATCATGAGTCCGGAGCGTTGCCACTTTGACGCCGGCACGTGCCGTGAACCGGAGTGGGGCCAGACGTTTTGCATGACCGATCACATTGTCTATCTGTCCAACTCGTCGGGGGTGAAAGTCGGGATTACCCGCGCCACCCAGCTGCCGACCCGCTGGATCGATCAGGGCGCCCGTCAGGCGCTGCCGATCATGCGCGTGTCGACCCGGCAGCAGTCGGGTTTCGTCGAGGACCTGTTCCGCAGTCAGGTGGCGGACAAGACCAACTGGCGTGCCTTGCTCAAGGGCGAAGCGGTGTCGGTGAATCTGGCCGAAGTTCGCGATCAGTTGTTCGACAGCTGCGCCGAAGGCCTGCAAACCTTGCAGGAACGATTTGGCCTACAAGCAATCCAGACGATTGCCGACGTAGAAACTCTCGAGATCCGCTATCCGGTCGAGCAATACCCGGCCAAAATCGTCAGCTTCAACCTGGACAAGAATCCGATTGCCGAAGGCACGCTACTGGGGGTCAAGGGCCAATACCTGATCTTCGACACCGGCGTGATCAATATTCGTAAATACACGGCTTATCAGCTCGCCGTGCATCAGTAAGGACTCCAGCATGCGCACCGAACAACCGAAGATGATTTACCTGAAAGACTATCAGGCGCCCGAGTACCTGATCGACGAGACGCACCTGACCTTCGAGTTGTACGAGGATCATAGCCTGGTCCATGCGCAACTGGTGATGCGCCGCAACCCCGAACGCGGCCCAGGCTTGCCGCCGCTGGTGCTGGACGGTCAACAACTGGAGCTGCTGTCGGTCACCCTGGCCGACCGCGAGCTGAGCGCTGCTGATTATCAATTGACGGAAAATCACCTGACCCTGCACCCGACCAGCACCACGTTCACGGTCGACACCAGCGTCAAGATCCACCCGGAAACCAACACGGCGCTGGAAGGCTTGTACAAATCCAGCGGCATGTTCTGCACCCAGTGCGAGGCCGAAGGCTTCCGCAAGATCACCTATTACCTCGACCGCCCGGACGTGATGAGCAAGTTCACCACCACGGTCGTCGCCGAGCAGCATAGCTATCCGGTGCTGCTGTCCAACGGCAATCCGATTGCCAGCGGCCCCGGCGAAGATGGCCGGCACTGGGCGACCTGGGAAGACCCGTTCATGAAACCGGCGTACCTGTTCGCGCTGGTGGCCGGTGACTTGTGGTGCGTCGAAGACACTTTCACCACCATGACCGAGCGTTCCGTGGCATTGCGCATCTACGTCGAGCCGGAAAACATCGACAAGTGCCAGCACGCCATGAACAGCTTGAAGAAGTCGATGCGCTGGGATGAAGAGGTCTACGGCCGCGAGTACGACCTGGACATCTTCATGATCGTCGCGGTCAACGACTTCAACATGGGTGCCATGGAGAACAAGGGCCTCAACATCTTCAATTCCAGCGCCGTGCTGGCCCGCGCCGAAACCGCAACCGATGCCGCGCACCAGCGCGTCGWAGCCATCGTCGCCCWCGAATACTTCCACAACTGGTCGGGCARCCGCGTGACCTGCCGCGACTGGTTCCAGCTGTCGCTCAAGGAAGGTTTCACCGTGTTCCGCGATGCCGGGTTCTCCTCGGACATGAACTCGGCCACGGTCAAGCGCATCCAGGACGTGGCGTACCTGCGCACGCACCAGTTTGCCGAAGACGCCGGCCCCATGGCCCACGCCGTGCGCCCGGACAGCTTTATCGAGATTTCCAACTTCTACACCCTGACGGTGTACGAAAAGGGCTCGGAAGTAGTCGGCATGATCCACACCTTGCTCGGGGCCGAAGGCTTCCGCAAAGGCAGTGACCTGTATTTCGACCGTCACGACGGCCAGGCTGTCACCTGTGATGACTTCATTAAGGCCATGGAAGATGCCAACGGTGTCGACCTGACCCAGTTCAAGCGCTGGTACAGCCAGGCGGGTACGCCGCGGTTGGCTGTGAGCGAGTCTTACGATGCAGCGGCGAAAACCTACAGCCTGACCTTCCGTCAAAGCTGCCCGGCAACCCCGGACAAGGTTGAAAAACTGCCGTTCGTGATTCCTGTGGAACTGGGCCTGCTGGATTCCAAAGGCGCGGCAATTGCCTTGCGTCTGTCCGGCGAAGCCAGCGCTCAGGGCACTTCGCGGGTGATCTCGGTGACTGAAGCCGAGCAGACCTTCACCTTCGTCGACATCGCTGAACAGCCGTTGCCTTCGCTGCTGCGTGGTTTCTCGGCGCCGGTGAAATTGAGCTTCCCGTACAACCGCGATCAACTGATGTTCCTGATGCAGCATGACAGCGATGGTTTCAACCGCTGGGATGCCGGTCAGCAACTGTCGGTGCAAGTGCTGCAAGAGCTGATTGCCCAACATCAAGCCGGCGAAACGCTGGTGCTGGATCAACGCCTGATTTCTGCCTTGCGCACGGTGCTGTCGGACGAGACGCTGGATCAGGCCATGGTCGCGGAGATGCTGTCGCTGCCGGGCGAGGCGTATTTGACCGAAATCAGCGAAGTGGCTGACGTCGACGCGATTCATATCGCACGCGAGTTTGCCCGCAAGCAATTGGCGGACGGATTGTTTGAAGCGTTGTGGCTGCGTTATCAAGCCAATCGCGACCTGTCGAAGAAAACCCCTTATGTGGCCGAGGCCGAGCACTTTGCTCGCCGGGCGTTGCAGAACATCGCACTGTCGTACCTGATGCTCAGCGGCAAACCGGAAGTGTTGGCGGCGACGCTTGAGCAATTCGAAGCGAGCGATAACATGACCGAGCGCCTGACTGCGCTGGCGGTGCTGGTCAATTCGCCGTTTGAACAAGAGAAAGCCAAGGCGCTGGCGAGTTTCGCCGAGCACTTCAAGGACAATCCGCTGGTCATGGATCAGTGGTTCAGTGTTCAGGCGGGCAGCACGTTGCCGGGTGGTCTGGAGCGGGTGCGTCAGTTGATGCAGCATCCGGCTTTCACTATGAAGAACCCGAACAAGGTGCGGGCGCTGGTCGGTGCGTTTGCCGGGCAGAACCTGATCAACTTCCATGCTGCGGATGGCTCTGGGTATCGCTTCCTCGCGGATCTGGTGATCGAGTTGAACGGGTTCAATCCGCAGATCGCTTCCCGGCAGTTGGCGCCGTTGACGCGCTGGCGCAAATACGATGATGCGCGTCAGGCGTTGATGAAAGGCGAGCTGGAGCGGATTCGTGCTTCGGGTCAGCTGTCCAGTGATGTGTTTGAAGTGGTCAGCAAAAGCCTGGCCTGAGGCTGGCTTCGCTCCCCCAGGGTCCACTCGGGCCCAGGGGGGGCTGGCTTTTAAGTGGATCAGAATCGTTTATCGGTGCTGGAAAACCAGCACCGTCTATGACGAAAAGGCGTACCTGCAGGCTTTAATACGCCGGGGATCAACATTGATAGAGGCACCGGTGGAGGTAGCTTCGGGTTGACGGAGAGGCTCAGGGCATGAGGGGGCGGGTGAATCAAAAGCCCAAGATCAAAAGCTTTCAGGCGAGCTAACGCTCGGCCTGTTGAGTGGTGAGAAGCAAAAGCCGTACGCCGATCCATTGTGGGAGCTGGCCTGCCAGCGAAGGCGGCCTGACAGCCAACCAATCTCCTTGGGATGTACCCTGTCCAACTGTGGGAGCGAGCTTGCTCGCGAAGCTGTTGATCTTGCCGTTGCTGTTGATCTGCTTTTGATCTTTCGCCCCTTCGGCAGGCCGAGCGTAGGTGTTCATCAGGGGGGTAGGCGCGTAGCGCCGTGCGGCGAAGCCGCACACATCGAGATGAGGTCGTAGCGAAGCAGACCGTAGGCGATGCCCCCTGATGGACACCGTAGCGAGGGAACACTGAGCCTTAGCGAAGTGCCGTACGCCGGGGCGAAGCCTTTTGCTTACTTTTCGGCGTCTGGAAAAGTGAGTCGCTGTAAGAGCGAAACCATAAGCAGCCGTTACCGCAGAAACGGATATGTACTCCAACCACCAAAACCCCAATCACCCCACCTGATACCCAATCATTCAGCCAAACCCCATCCCCCTCAGGTTAACAAAACATAACGCAGCGTCGATTGTCAGACCTTTCCAAACCCCGATAGGATAAGCCAGCTTCCGAAGGGGCTCTAGATTGCGCGTTTCAGGACCAAGCTCCAGACAGCCAATCACAACGAGCCACCTTACGGCGCCCTGAAAGGTTGAACGACCTAACAATAATAATGGGGGAAGGTCTATGAGTGAGCCTGTCATGGGTGTGGGTATCTGCCGCCCGCCGGCATTACGCAAAATCGCGTTGCTGGCTACAGCGCTCTCGCTGTTGGGCTGTGCTGTGTTGTCGGCACCTGTGCTGGCCGCTGCCGCGCCAGCATCCGATGCTGTTTATTCCATTGAATCTGCCAGGGCTGCCAAAAGCCTGATGCTGGATGTCGTCCACGCCGGCAAACGCTTGGTGGCGGTCGGCGATCGCGGGCACATTCTGTATTCCGATGACCAGGGCGTGACCTGGGTTCAAGCCAAGGTGCCGTCCCGGGCACTGCTGACATCGGTGTTTTTTATCGATGACAAACACGGCTGGGCCGTCGGCCATGACGCGCAGATCCTCGCGAGCGAGGACGGTGGCGCCACCTGGACCAAACAATTCGATGATTTGAAACGCGAAGCGCCGCTGCTCGACGTCTGGTTCAAGGACGCCAACAGTGGCTATGCCGTGGGTGCCTATGGCGCGCTGCTGGAAACCACCGACGGCGGCAAGCACTGGGAAGACGCCAGCGACCGCCTGGACAACGAGGATCAGTTGCACCTCAATGGCATCGCATCGGTCAAGGATGCCGGACTGTTCATCGTCGGCGAGCAGGGCAGCATGTTCCGCTCGGCCGACTGGGGCCAGACCTGGGAGAAAGTTGAAGGCCCGTACGAAGGTTCGCTCTTTGGTGTCATCGGCACGGCGCAAGCCAATACGCTGCTGGCATACGGCCTGCGCGGCAATCTCTACCGTTCCACGGATTTCGGCAGCACCTGGGAACAGGTCGAGCTCAAGGCCGCTCGCGGCGCACTGGAGTTCGGGCTGTCCGGCGCAACGTTGCTCGACGATGGTTCCATCGTGATCGTCGGCAACGGCGGCTCAGTTATCCGCAGCAACGACAACGGCGAAACCTTCAGCGTATTCAACCGTCCGGATCGTATTTCCGTTTCGGCAGTGACGGCGGCGGGCAATGGCAATCTGATTCTGGCAGGACAGGGCGGCGTTCGCGCTACTTCGCCAACCGGCTCAGAGCTGGGCAAATAATAAGAAGGGCGGAGCTATGACATCGATGACAAGCCATCACCAGGACAAGGCGACGTTTCTTGAGCGCCTGATTTTCAACAACCGTCCGGCAGTGATCTTCATCTGCCTGCTGGTCAGTGTTTTCCTGTTCTGGCAGGCGACGCTGATCCGGCCGTCCACCAGTTTCGAAAAAATGATCCCGCTCGATCATCCGTTCATTCAAAAGATGATGGAGCACCGCAACGACCTGGCGAACCTGGGCAACACCGTGCGGATCTCGGTGGAAGCCACTGACGGCGATATCTTCTCCAAGGAATACATGGAGACCCTGCGTCAGATCAACGACGAGGTGTTCTACATTTCCGGCGTCGACCGTTCAGGCCTCAAGTCGCTRTGGAGCCCKAGCGTGCGCTGGACCGAGGTGACSGAGGAGGGCTTCGCCGGYGGTGARGTGATCCCGCAGAGCTACAACGGCTCCCAGCAAAGTCTCGATCTGCTGCGCAATAACGTCCTCAAGTCCGGGCAAGTCGGGCGTCTGGTGGCCAACGACTTCAAGTCGAGCATTGTCGATATCCCGCTGCTGGAGTCCTATCCGGACCCGCAGGACCAGGGTAAGTTGCTGGCGCTGGACTACCGCAAGTTCTCCCACGAGCTGGAAGAAAAAATCCGCGACAAGTTTGAAAAACAGAACCCTAACGTGCAGATCCACATCGTCGGTTTCGCCAAGAAAGTCGGCGACCTGATCGATGGCCTGGTCATGGTGGTGATGTTCTTCGGTGTCGCCTTCGTTATTACGCTGATTCTGTTGTACTGGTTCACCAACTGCATGCGCAGCACCGTGGCGGTACTCAGTACCACGCTGGTGGCGGTGATCTGGCAGCTTGGGTTGATGCACTTCTTTGGCTTCGGACTGGATCCGTACTCGATGCTGGTGCCGTTCCTGATCTTCGCCATCGGTATTTCCCACGGCGTACAGAAGATCAACGGTATCGCCTTGCAGTCCAGTGAGGCCGACAACGCGCTGACCGCTGCGCGCCGCACGTTCCGTCAGCTGTTCCTGCCGGGGATGATTGCGATCCTTGCGGATGCGGTGGGTTTCATCACGCTGCTGATCATCGACATTGGCGTGATCCATGAACTGGCCATCGGCGCGTCCATTGGCGTGGCGGTGATCGTGTTCACCAACCTGATCCTGCTGCCGGTGGCGATTTCCTACGTCGGTATCAGCAAGCGCGCAGTAGAGCGCAGCAAAAAGGATGCGGTCCGCGAGCACCCGTTCTGGCGCCTGCTGTCGAACTTTGCCAGCGCGAAAGTCGCACCGGTGTCGATTGCCCTGGCCTTGCTGGCCTTCGGTGGCGGTCTCTGGTACAGCCAGAACCTGAAAATCGGTGACCTTGATCAGGGCGCACCTGAACTGCGTCCGGACTCGCGCTACAACAAGGACAACAACTTCATCATCAGCAACTACTCCACCAGTTCCGACGTGTTGGTGGTGATGGTCAAGACCAAGGCTGAAGGCTGCTCACGCTATGAAGCCATGGCGCCGATCGACGAGTTGATGTGGAAGATGCAGAACACCGAGGGCGTGCAGTCGGCGATTTCCCTGGTGACCGTGTCCAAGCAGATGATCAAGGGCATGAACGAGGGCAACCTGAAATGGGAAACCTTGTCGCGTAACCCGGATGTGCTGAACAACTCGATCTCCCGTGCGGATGGCCTGTACAACAACAGTTGCTCCCTGGCACCGGTGCTGGTGTTCCTCAACGATCACAAGGCTGCAACCCTTGATCGTGCGGTGCATGCGGTGCAGGAATTCGCCAAGGAGAACAACAAGGACGGCCTGGAATTTATCCTCGCCGCTGGTAACGCCGGTATCGAAGCGGCCACCAACGAGGTGATCAAGGAATCCGAGCTGACCATCCTGATCCTCGTCTACATCTGCGTCGCGACCATGTGCATGATCACCTTCCGTTCGTGGGCGGCGACCTTGTGCATCGTATTGCCGCTGGTGTTGACCTCGGTACTGGGTAACGCCCTGATGGCGTTCATGGGCATCGGCGTGAAAGTTGCGACCCTACCGGTGGTGGCGCTGGGTGTAGGGATTGGCGTGGACTACGGCATCTACATTTACAGCCGCCTGGAAAGTTTCCTGCGTGCCGGTCTGCCGTTGCAGGAAGCCTACTACCAGACGCTGAAATCAACCGGTAAAGCGGTGCTGTTCACCGGTCTGTGCCTGGCCATCGGTGTTTGCACCTGKATCTTCTCGGCCATCAAGTTCCAGGCCGACATGGGCCTGATGCTGACCTTCATGCTGCTCTGGAACATGTTCGGCGCGCTGTGGCTGCTGCCGGCGCTGGCACGGTTCCTGATCAAGCCGGAGAAACTGGCGGGACAGAAGGGCAACTCGCTGTTCGCTCACTGATCCTCGTCTGAAATAGAAAAGCCGCAACCTGGGTTGCGGCTTTTTTTATACGTGCGCCAGGCATGGCGCGTTGCGCGCAAGCGCAACCAGCTTGGCTGTGGTGGCCTCGCTGGTGACTTGGAGGTGAAAGTCCTCTACACACCCGGCAAGGGGAAGTGTTAGCCAGAGGCAAGGGTGTCGCGGGTGACCGCGAATCTGAAGGAAGCCCGAGGCAAAATGCTGGCCTGACGAACAGCAAGCGGATAGAGGCGGCGCAGCGGGG
>NZ_JBFULH010000070.1:0-17851 GCF_056400445.1 Pseudomonas sp. P5_B2
GAGGACTTGTGTGCGAGGCTGCTCCCAGGCAGCCACCGCCAATGAAGCAACTGCCAAGGCTCCTATTAGAAATAAACCTCGTGCAATTTCGAGTTTCATCGCTATAAACCTTTGATAGCGCTGCCAAACGCCGTCTCATAAAAGTAGACGAGTTTTTTCCAATCCGCAGCGCTGAACGACGAGTGGCGACGCAGTTGTTTCATGTCATGCGTAGCCGCTTGGGAAGCTGTCATACGCTGTCGGCACTTCTCCAGATCGATCAAGGCAATTTCGGCCTTGGCCGACTCGCCTTCACCGGTGACCCGCAGAAATACGTGCTTGATGTAGAGGCAACTGTGCTGCCAACGGCCCTTGTGCATGCGGGCGAGGTTCTCTGCCAGATCTTTCAAAACGCGATCATGCACCGCCTCACCGTGACGCTCACGGCCACCACCGGCATACCAGTTTTCGATTTCGTCGAAGCCATCCAGCGACTTGGTCACCAACAATGCGCGCCATTTGTGCACAGGGTCGCACTGTGCGCCACAGAAAACGATGTCAGGAACACGCACGTCGAGCTTGCGCAAGCCGATAAGGGCATCTTGCTCGCGCAATACGGTCGGGCGGCCAAACGGGTGCAACCAGCTGCGATAGATGTGGCCGGTCTGACGCTTGGCATAGAGCAGTTGTCCGTCGCTGCCGGTGACACGCTGCACGCCACTCTCACCACCGCGGCGAACGTTGGGTTCTTCTACCCATTCACCACGCTGATTCCAGAAATAGTCGAAGCGATCCTGGGGAGCGACTTCCTTTTCTGCTGCACATTGCACTGCCATCCTGTTACCTCTTGCGCAAGACGTAAACGCGCCACATAGCGTAGAGCGGTATGAAATCCAGTTTTTCCTGAATACGGAAACCCGCTTGCTCAAACTCCTTTTCCACCGTTGCGGCCGGTAGCACAAACCGGTTTTGGTAACCTTCCTGCCCACGCCGCGCTTCTGAGCGCTTGCGTTTCCAGGCCTTGAAGTTACCGTCCACCCACAGTGAAAGGATCACACTGTCACGGGAGACACGCTCGAATTCGCGGAAAATGGCCAGTCGATGCTCGGCTTCACCGATGTGGTGCAGTAAACGCATGCAGAAAATGCTGTCGACGGCATTATCCGGCAAGGCGATGTCGAAGGCAGAGGTGTGCAAAGGTTGGACCCGTTTGACCACGTCAGCGGGTTGCGACTGCATGGCAATCTTCACCATCGACTCAGAATTGTCGGCACCGATGATCGCCCGGTTGGCTTTTTCCGCCAGCATTGGCCAGAAACGCCCGGCACCGCATGGCAAATCGAGTACAAGACCAGGATCGCCAGCCAGCGTCAGCGCTTTACGCGCCAGCTGTACGTCACGCCAGTGAGACAACTTGCGACCGAGCCCGTCCTGATGCTTGCGCAGGTAGTGTTGAGCGTGTTGATCGTCGTATTTTTCGGAAAAATCAAGTTTGATCGGGCCATCCATCATCAAAGTCTCCTGAAATGCTAATGACATCAACCTTAGGTAGTTTCGTGTCAGCGTCAGGTCATGCATTTGTGAAAATATCGTGAGTAAATCCCTTAACTATTTCAGGATTTTACAGACGATTAACAATAACTCATGGAATCCCGCCGTGACTATCTAATCAACGGGTACTCGATGCCTGTAATTCGACCTGAAAACGACAGCCATTGGGCTCCATTGTCGTCAGGCTGACAGTCCAGCCCTGGTTCTCACAAATCCGCTGCACCAGCGACAACCCCAAACCAAGGCCCTCACCGCGTTTTTCGGAACCCCGCACGAAAGGTTCGAACATCGCTTCGCGTTTTTCCTCAGGAATACCCACACCACTGTCCTCGACAAAAAAACCCGTGGACGTAAGGGTCAGGCGAATGAACCCGCGTTCGGTGTAATGCAGGGCGTTGCGTAGCAGATTGCCCATTACCGCGTGCAAGAGGGTTGCGTTGTAACTGCCGACTGTAGGGGGGCCCGGCTCGAAAATCAGCGTCAGCCCCTTCATTTCGATGGGTTCTCGCCACAGATTGAGCAGCCCGTCGGCGACCTGGTTCAGGTTCTGCTGTGGCGACATGCTGGCGTCTTCACGCTGTGCGCGGGCCAGCATCAGGAAGGTTTGTACCAGCTCTCGCATTTCTTCGCAGGCCCGGGCAATGCGCTCGACCTGGGCCCGACCGCGCTGATCGATACCTGGATTTTCCAGCAGCAGCTCACAGGAACTGGCCAGCACCATCAATGGCGTTCGCAGTTCGTGGCTGACGTCACTGGTAAACAGCCGCTCGCGGTTCAATGCCTGGCGCAAGCGCCCAAGGGTGGCGTCGAAGGCAACAGCCAACTCGCCCACTTCGTCGGCGGCATAATCGGGCGCCAGGGGCGGCGCCAGCCCTAACAATTGATCGCGATGACGCACCTGGCGGGCCAGTCTTACCACTGGCGCCATGACTTTGCGTGACAGGACCCAACCGAGAAATACCGCTAGCGCCAGGCTAAGTACGAAGCCCGTTAACACTACGGCAAACAGCACCCGTTCACGCTCTTCGAAGTCACTTTGGTCTTGAAGCAAAACGTACCGCCGGCCGTCGACGATTTCGACCATGGCGTGATACGACAGCTGATCGCGAAAAACCTCGTGAAACCCCGATTCCAGGTTGCGCAAATCTCAGCAACAGACGTTGCAAGTCGCCACCCAGACCGGACGAAATCAGCTTTTCTTCCACCACGTGCACGGTCGCCACAATGCCCATGGCAAAGGCGCCAGCCACCAGTGCGCTCATCAGCGCAAAGGCGATGATGATTCGTTGAGCAAGGCTCTGCTTAAACTCCATCACGGCCCTCGGCCAGGCGATATCCTACACCGTGAACGGTTTGCAGCAATGGCTTGGCGAATGGCTTGTCGATGACCTGACGGAGTTGATGGACATGGCTGCGCAGGCTGTCACTGTCTGGACAGTCGTCGCCCCACAGCGCCTCTTCAAGAATTTCGCGGCGCAGTACATGCGGGCTTTTTTGCATCAGCACAGCCAACAATTTCAAGCCCACCGGGTTGAGCTTCAGCAGTCGGCCTTGGCGGGTCACTTCCAGGGTATCGAGGTCGTAGGCCAGATCGCTAACCTGCAACGTGCGGCGACCGCCACCTTGAGTGCGGCGCATCACCGCCTCGATCCGCGCTGCCAGTTCAGACAGGGCAAAAGGCTTGATCAGGTAATCATCAGCGCCGGACTTGAAGCCCTGCAATCGGTCATCCAGTTGATCGCGGGCGGTGAGCATGATTACCGGCGTATCGCGGCGGGCATCTTCACGCAGGCGTTTGCACAGGGTGTAACCGTCGATGCCAGGCAGCATGATGTCGAGCACGATCAAGTCGTAATGCTCGGTGGCTGCCAGGTGCAGGCCGGACAGACCGTCTTGCGCGCAATCCACGGTGTAGCCTTTGAGACCCAGATAGTCAGCCAGGTTGGCCAGGATATCGCGGTTGTCTTCAACCAATAGAATTCGCATGGGCACTCCTCCGTACACAGTAACGGCCGTCTTGGCCCGCGCAGCTTAAGGCCAAGCGTGGCTCAGGGCTAGGGTTGCGGACAGGAGGAATCAATTCGCTCAACCAAATGATAGAGTTAACACGTTTTTCACTATGGGTTCACACCCTGACTACAGAGGCTGGGCGAATCTCCCGCGTAAAATTCTAATAAGGAATGTATAGAACATGGACTTCTTCAAAACGGCGCCAATGCGCTTTCTCCTGCTGGTCACTGGAGCCTGGCTGGCCATTTTCTTGCTGACCCGGATGGTTCTGCTGCTCACTCATCCGGACGAGGCCGGCAGCGGCTTCCTGCCTGTGTTCGGCATCGGCTTGATTTACGACCTGGGCTTTATTGCCTATGCGGCACTGCCAATGGGCCTCTACTTGCTGCTGTGCCCACCGGCCTTATGGCGTCGGCGCGGTCATCGATGGTTACTTCAGGGACTGCTGACAGTCAGCCTCTTCGCCATGCTCTTCACCGCGGTGGCCGAGTGGCTGTTCTGGGATGAATTTGGTGTGCGCTTCAATTTCATCGCCGTCGACTACCTGGTGTATTCCGACGAAGTGCTGAACAACCTGCTCGAGTCCTATCCGATCGGCAAGCTGCTGAGCCTGCTCGCGGTTCTGGCAGTGGGCTTGAGCTTCGTATTACGCAAACCTTTCAATGCAGCGATGTACGCCCCGTTGCCAACCTTGCGCGGGCGCCTGCTGAATGCCTTGGGGTTATTGATGGTTGCTGGATTGAGCCTGCAATTGCTCAGCCAGGACTCGCCTCGCGCACAAGGCGGCAACGCCTACCAAAACGAGTTGGCAAGCAACGGTCCGTACCAGTTTTTTGCAGCGTTCCGTAACAACGAACTGGATTACCCGCAGTTTTACAGCACCCTGCCGGCCGACGTTGTCGCACAGCAGATTCGGGCAGAGCTAAGCGAACCGAACGCGCGCTTCGTCGGCAAAGACCCGCAAGACATCCGTCGGGAAATCGATAACCCCGGCACCCTGCGCAAACCCAATATCATATTGGTGACCATCGAAAGCTTCAGCGCCAAATACATGGGCAGCAACGGCAACCAGAACAACCTGACACCGAACCTCGATGCCCTGCGCAAGGAGAGCCTGTATTTCAACAACTTCTACGCCACCGGCACCCGTACTGATCGCGGCCTGGAAGCCATCACCCTGGCTATCCCTCCGACACCGGGGCGTTCAATCGTCAAGCGCGTAGGCCGTGAGAGCGGTTTTGCCAGTCTCGGCCAACAACTCAACGCCGTGGGTTACGACAGCGTGTTCGTTTATGGTGGGCGCGGTTACTTCGACAACATGAACGCGTTCTTCAGCGGCAATGGTTATCGCGTGGTCGACCAGAGCAGCGTCGATGAAGCCGAGATTCACTTCAAGAATGCCTGGGGCATGTCCGACGAAGATCTGTATACGCAGACGCTGAAACTGGCTGACGCCGACTATGCGAAACAGCAACCGTTTCTGTTGCAGCTGATGACCACGTCCAACCACCGCCCTTACACTTATCCGGAGAATCGGATCGACATCCAATCCGGTGATGGCCGTGATGGTGCGGTGAAGTACACCGACTACGCCATTGGTCAGTTCCTTGATCAGGCGCGCAAAAAGCCGTGGTTTGACAATACAATCTTTGTATTCGTCGCCGACCACACCGCTGGCAGCGCCGGTAAGGAAGACTTGCCGATCAGTAACTATCAGATTCCGCTGTTCATTTATGCACCGAAGTTGATCGAAGCCCGCGAGACCGCACAACTGGCCAGCCAGATCGACCTCGCCCCCACTTTACTGGGCTTGCTGAATCTGGATTATGAATCGACGTTCTTTGGTCGCAACCTGTTGCAGGACAATCCGCTGCCGCCGCGAGTGGTGGTTGGCAATTATCAACACTTGGGGTTGTTTGACGGCAAGGATCTGGCGATCCTTAGCCCGCGCCAAGGGTTGCGTCGACATGATGACGCGCTGACAGACAGTCGCGAGTCCCGTGCCACCGCCGACGATCCATTGATCACCCGTGCGATTACCTATTACCAAACGGCCAGTTATGGCTTCAAGCAACAACTGCTTGGCTGGAAGGCGTCCAAGGAGGGGGCCGGCCAAGTCAGCCAACATTAACCGAATCGCCCCAGGCTGATGCGCTGGGGCTTGTTCCTTTGTTCAGGATCCACCATGTCATCAACCGTTGTCCGTCCTGCCTCTCGCCCACTCAATTTCTGGGTGTGCCTGGGTGTCCCCGCCGTCGCGGCGATCATTCTGGTGCTGCTCGAACTGACCTCCCTGGACATGGACCTTGCCAAGCTGTTCTACGATCCAGTGGCAGGGGATTTCATCGGGCGCCACAGTTACTTCCTGGAAGACATCCTGCATGACCGCGCCAAGCAGTTAGTCATCGCGTTCTCGGTATTTTCCGTTCTCGGCTTCATCGGCTCGTTTTTCATGACGAAGCTCAAGCCGTTCAAACGGGAACTGGGTTGCCTGGTACTGTCTCTGGGGCTGGCAACCTCCTTTGTCACGCCCATGAAAGCGGTGACGGCGGTGCAATGTCCATGGAGCCTTGAGCAATTCGGTGGCCACGAGACCTACAGCGAATTGCTGAGCCCTCGCCCGCCTACAGATAAACCTGGCCGTTGCTGGCCTGGCGGTCATGCCGCCACCGGTTTCACGCTGTTTGCGCTGTTCTTCGTTTTGCGTGACCGTCGCCCGCGCATGGCTCGCGCGGCGTTTGTCTTCGCCTTCGCCCTGGGCTCGGTGTTCTCGATTGGCCGGATGATGCAGGGTGCGCACTTCTTTTCGCACAACCTATGGACAGCGGTTTTTTGCTGGCTGATTTGTCTGGGGTCGTATTACTACGTGCTTTACCGGCCGGCCTCGAAGGTTGAGACGGTGGCCAAGGCAAAAGCGATTAATGCCTGAAACACAGAGCTAATGTGAGAGCGGGCTTGCTCGCTCCCACATTAATCCGGTGCAACCACCCGACCAAGGTGAACACCGGGCAATAAAAAACCCCGCCTGCTTTCGCAGGCGGGGTTTTTCAATACAGGGGTAAGGCTGGCTTACATCATGCCGCCCATGCCGCCCATACCGCCCATGTCTGGCATGCCGCCGCCAGCTGGGCCGTCTTCCTTGATCTCGGCGATCATGGCTTCGGTGGTGATCATCAGGCTGGCGATGGAAGCAGCTGCCTGCAGAGCCGAACGAGTCACTTTAGCCGGGTCCAGGATACCCATTTCGATCATGTCGCCGTATTCGCCGGTCGCAGCGTTGTAACCATAGTTACCCGAACCCTGCTTGACCTTGTCGACTACTACGCTTGGCTCGTCGCCGGAGTTGGCAACGATCTGGCGCAGTGGCGCTTCAACAGCGCGACGCAGCAATTGGATACCAACGTCCTGATCAGCGTTGTCGCCTTTCAGTTCGGAGATAGCCTGCAGAGCGCGAACCAGTGCCACGCCGCCGCCAGGTACCACGCCTTCTTCAACGGCTGCACGGGTAGCGTGCAGGGCGTCTTCAACGCGGGCTTTCTTCTCTTTCATTTCAACTTCGGAACCGGCGCCAACCTTGRTCACTGCAACGCCGCCGGACAGTTTGGCCAGACGCTCTTGCAGTTTTTCACGGTCGTAGTCGGACGAAGTGTCGGCCACTTGCTGACGGATCTGCAGAACGCGAGCCTGGATGTCAGCCTCAACGCCGGCACCGTCGATCACGGTGGTGTTTTCTTTCGACAGGATGACGCGCTTGGCATTACCCAGGTGTTCCAGGGTAGTGCTTTCCAGGCTCAGACCGATCTCTTCGGAGATAACGGTACCGCCAGTCAGGACAGCGATGTCCTGCAGCATGGCCTTGCGACGGTCGCCGAAGCCTGGAGCCTTGACGGCTGCGACTTTAACGATGCCACGCATGTTGTTCACAACCAGAGTCGCCAAGGCTTCGCCTTCAACGTCTTCGGCAACGATCAGCAGAGGACGGCCGGCTTTGGCAACGGCTTCCAGTACTGGCAACATTTCGCGGATGTTCGAGATCTTTTTGTCGACCAGCAGGATCAGCGGACCGTCCAGCTCGGCAGTCATGGTCTCTGGCTTGTTGACGAAGTACGGGGACAGGTAGCCACGGTCGAACTGCATGCCTTCAACAACCGACAGTTCGTTTTCCAGGCCCGAGCCTTCTTCAACGGTGATCACGCCTTCTTTACCGACTTTTTCCATGGCTTCGGCAATGATGTCGCCGATGGAGTTGTCGGAGTTGGCCGAGATAGTGCCGACCTGAGCGATGGCCTTGGTGTCAGCGCAAGGCTTGGACAGGGCTTTGAGCTCTTTGACGATAGCGATGGTTGCTTTGTCGATGCCGCGCTTCAGGTCCATCGGGTTCATGCCGGCAGCGACGGCTTTCAGGCCTTCGTTGACGATCGATTGAGCCAGAACGGTAGCGGTGGTGGTGCCGTCGCCTGCGTCATCGTTGGCACGGGAGGCAACGTCTTTGACCAGCTGCGCGCCCATGTTTTCGAAGCGATCCTTCAGCTCGATTTCTTTGGCAACGGACACGCCGTCCTTGGTGATGGTCGGAGCGCCGAAGCTCTTCTCGATGATCACGTTACGGCCTTTAGGGCCCAGGGTCGCTTTAACCGCGTCCGCCAGGACGTTAACGCCTTTGAGCATTTTCTTGCGAGCGGAGTCGCCAAATAGAACTTCTTTAGCAGCCATGATCGATATTCCTTAAATACTTTGTAGTAGTGGGAAAAGGAGCGGGGAATCAGCCTTCGATAACAGCGAGAATCTCGTTCTCAGCCATTACCAGCAGGTCTTCGCCGTCGACTTTCACGGTGTTGCTGCCGGAGTACGGGCCGAACACAACCTTGTCGCCCACTTTAACGGCCAGTGCACGCACTTCACCGTTGTCCAGCACGCGGCCAGTGCCGACTGCCAGAATTTCACCGCTGTTGGCTTTTTCAGCAGCCGAACCTGGCAGGACGATACCGCCAGCGGTTTTCTTTTCTTCTTCGCTGCGACGGATGACGACGCGGTCATGCAGAGGACGAAGCTTCATTGTCGATCTCTCCTAATTGTGGTTTTCATCGGCCGGTGTAGTCCCGGCGGGTTTAACAAATCCGGCGGTGCCGGGTGCGGCTCGACAAGCGAGACGCGGAAGTCTGTCTGGCGTGATTACCAGAAACCTTGCGGTGACCGTTACATAAGGGCGCACAAGCTTATTACAAGGGCGGGGATCGAAATTTTTTACATCGATTACCCGAAAACGAACACGGCACCCGAAGGTGCCGTGCAGGTGAAACGTTTTACTTGGTGTCGCGGTGTTCGTACTCGCCTTCGATCACGTTGGGCTCACGACCCAGCGGCTCGCGCGGAACAGGACCGCCCCGCGGCTGAAGGTCGTCGGCGAATGCACGCTGACGAATCGCGGCCTCTTCGGCACGTTGGCGCATTTTATTGGCCAGCAGTCGACGGGAGATCGGCAGCAACATGATCAGGCCCAGCACATCACTGACGAAGCCCGGCAGGATCAAAAGACCGCCCGCCAGAGCCAGCATCAGGCCATCCAGCATGGTCTGGGCCGGCAGCTCGCCGCGACTCAGGCTTTCACGGGCACGCAGCGCAGTGGCCAGACCGGCGATACGCAGCACGAACACACCGAGCATCGAGCCGAGAATGATCAATAGCAGGGCCGGGAAAAACCCGATTGCCCCACTCACTTTGACGAAAACGAACAATTCCAATACCGGGAACAGTAGAAAGAGCAACAAAAAAGGGCGCATCAAATGTTTCCTCAACGCAAGAATGCCTTGCCAGTCTTCCCTAGATGACGTCGCCCTTTCGTGAATTCAAGCGTCGACGACTTCATTTATGGGCCAATGCTCGGCGTGAGCCAGAGAAACCAAGGCTTCCCGGACTTGTGTCGGCGTATTACAAGGTGCTTGAAATGGCAGCCAGTATAGCGCCTGACCGATACGTAAATGCATGCCTTCGGTGTCGATACCGGCCAGTTGCGCCGGTTCTGTTTTAGGCAGCCCCGCCAGTTCGACGTAGTGCGCGATGGCTTTGGCGTGATCGGCATTCATGTGCTCGACCATGCTCACTTCAGCCTTGCCGGCAAACGGGTTGACCAATGTCAGCTGATCAACCCAGTGAATCGCGCCGAAACCGCCGATGTAGCGGTGACGTACGGGTTTTAGCACCCAGAAATCGAAATCGTGAGCCTTGTGGTAGCTCTGCGAATCGGGGAAATAGCGGTAGTAACGCTGGGCCGCCGCTTCAATGGCGGCCTCGTCCACGAGCTGTTCTGCTTCTGCAAGGTAAGTCAGCCGACCAACGGCTTGTACATCGTCGGCCTCGCGTTCGCCCACAAAAAGAGAGCATTTCGGATCTTTTTGCAGGTTGTGCGTGTGCTGAGCGATGCGGCTTATAAGGATCAGCGGCCGACCCTGTTCATCCAGACAGTAAGGAACCACAGAGCCAAACGGGTAGCCCGGCATCGACTTGGAATGGGTCGACAACACCCCACGGTATTCCTTGAGTAGCAATTTTCGGGCATTCTTGGCCGCTTCTACGCTCAATTTATGACTCCTTAAATAGAATCCGTCGAAAAAACGGACAGGCGGCTGGGGATAAGTATTCAGCGCGCCATTCGGGCAGTTCTCATGTGCAGCCAGGCTACATCTGGCGCAGATCGAGAGGCCCTCTCCAAGGAAACCACTCTGACCTGCTATTGGGGCATGCGAATGCAACTCACTGACAAAGTAATCATTATCACTGGCGGTTGCCAGGGTTTAGGTCGTTCCATGGCCGAGTATTTGGCTACCAAAGGCGCGAAACTGGCCCTGGTGGACCTGAACCAGGAAAAGCTCGACGACGCCGTCGCGGCTTGCAAGGCCAAAGGCGTCGAGGCGCGCAGCTACCTGTGCAACGTCGCCAATGAAGAGCAAGTGACCCACATGGTCGCCCAGGTTGCCGAAGATTTCGGCGCGATCCACGGTCTGATCAACAACGCCGGGATCCTGCGCGACGGCCTGCTGCTGAAGGTCAAGGACGGCGAAATGACCAAGATGAGCCTTGCCCAATGGCAGGCGGTCATCGACGTCAACCTGACCGGCGTGTTCCTGTGCACCCGTGAAGTTGCGGCCAAAATGGTCGAGCTGGAAAATCGCGGCGCGATCATCAATATCTCCTCGATCTCCCGCGCTGGCAACGTCGGTCAGACCAACTACTCGGCCGCCAAGGCCGGTGTCGCTGCGGCCACCGTCACCTGGGCCAAAGAACTGGCGCGTTACGGCATCCGCGTGGCGGGCATTGCACCGGGCTTTATCGAAACCGAGATGACACTGGGGATGAAGCCTGAAGCGCTGGACAAAATGACGGCCGGGATTCCGCTCAAGCGCATGGGTAAACCGGAAGAGATCGCCCATTCGGCGGCGTACATTTTCGAGAACGACTACTACACCGGCCGGATCCTCGAAATGGATGGCGGGTTGCGCATCTAAGGCAACACCCAAAACCCTGTAGCAGCTGCCGAGGTACGAGGCTGCGTTGCGTGTCCGCAGGACCGCCCTCGGGGGCCGCTGCGCAGCCCAACGCAGCCTCGTGCCTCGGCAGCTGCTACAACATCTATTCAGCGAATCAATCGTCGCTGATGGTGATGTTCGGCATTGCCGGCGACACCGCTTCCTGCAACACGATCCGTGCGCCGACGTGGCGAGCGAGTTCCTGGTAGACCATCGCAATCGGGCTGTCCGGTTCGGCGATAACCGTCGGCTTGCCGCTGTCGGCCTGCTCGCGGATTTCCATCGCCAGCGGCAACGACGCCAGTACTTCAACGCCGTATTGATTGGCCAGCTTCACACCACCGCCTTCTCCGAACAGATGCTCGGCATGCCCGCAGTTGGAGCAGATGTGCACGGCCATGTTTTCCACCACGCCCAGCACCGGGATGTTGACCTTGCGGAACATCTCAACGCCCTTGCGCGCATCCAGCAATGCCAGATCTTGCGGGGTCGTCACGATGACCGCGCCGGCCACCGGGACTTTCTGTGCCAGGGTCAGCTGGATGTCACCGGTGCCTGGCGGCATGTCGATGACCAGGTAATCCAGGTCGCCCCACGCGGTTTGGGTCACCAGTTGCAACAGCGCACCGGACACCATCGGCCCGCGCCAGACCATCGGTGTGTTGTCGTCGGTCAGGAAAGCCATCGACATCACTTCAACGCCATGGGACTCGATCGGCACGAACCACTTCTGATCCTTGATCTTTGGTCGGGTACCTTCCGGGATGCCGAACATGATGCCTTGGCTCGGACCGTAGATGTCCGCGTCGAGAATCCCGACCTTGGCACCTTCACGGGCCAGCGCCAGCGCCAGGTTCGCGGCGGTAGTGGACTTGCCCACACCGCCTTTGCCAGACGCCACGGCCACAACGTTTTTCACGTTCGCCAGCCCCGGGATTTGCGCCTGGGCCTTGTGCGCGGCAATCACGCTGGTGATCTCAACGTGGGCGATCGTGACGCCGTCGAGGCCTTCAATGGCCATTTGCAACATCTGTGACCAGCCGCTCTTGAACAGGCCGGCGGCGTAACCCAACTCCAGCTGGACGCTGACGCGATCGCCCTGGATCTGGATATCGCGCACGCATCCGGCGCTGACCGGGTCCTGGTTCAGGTAAGGGTCGGTGTATTGGCGAAGGACGGCTTCCACCGCTGCGCGATTGACGGCGCTCATGGGCAACTCCGATTGCAAGACTGGAAAATCAGGCGGGTATCGTAACCGTTCTATGGCTTGTTCGGCATGCTTTCAGAACGTGACAAACACCCCATGGTTGAATGCGACCTGTAGCAGCTGGCGAAGCCTGCGTTCGACTGCGCAGCAGTCGTGAGTCCGGGCAACTCGGACTACCTGAAGCACCGCGGTGTCTGGATTTACGACTGCTGCGCAGYCGAACGCAGGCTGCGCCAGCTGCTACAAAGGTCCGTGGTGCCGGTGGCGGGGGTGAAAAATATGCGCCAGCGCTTTATAGTGGCCGACCTCCGTTTCATCAAGTAGCCGAGCCCCATGTCCGAGCCACGCAAGATCCTCGTCACCAGCGCCCTGCCCTATGCCAATGGTTCGATCCATCTTGGCCACATGCTGGAATACATCCAGACCGATATGTGGGTGCGCTTCCRGAAGCACCGCGGCAATCAATGCATTTATGTCTGCGCCGACGACGCCCACGGCTCGGCGATCATGCTGCGCGCAGAAAAGGAAGGCATCACCCCGGAACAACTGATCGCCAACGTCCAGGCTGAACACAGCGCCGACTTTGCCGAGTTCCTGGTGGACTTCGACAACTTCCACTCCACTCACGCCGAAGAAAACCGTGAGCTGTCGAGCCAGATCTACCTGAAGCTGCGCGACGCCGGGCACATTGCCCAGCGCTCGATCACGCAGTATTTCGACCCGGAAAAGAAAATGTTCCTGGCCGACCGCTTCATCAAGGGCACCTGCCCGAAATGCGGCACCGAAGACCAGTACGGCGACAACTGCGAAAAATGCGGTGCGACCTACGCGCCAACCGATCTGAAAGATCCGAAGTCGGCCATCTCTGGCGCCACGCCGGTGCTCAAGGATTCCCAGCACTTCTTCTTCAAACTGCCGGACTTCCAGGAGATGCTGCAAACCTGGACCCGCAGCGGCACCTTGCAAGACGCCGTGGCCAACAAGATCGCCGAATGGCTGGACGCCGGCCTGCAACAGTGGGACATCTCCCGCGATGCGCCATACTTCGGTTTCGAGATTCCAGACGAGCCAGGTAAATATTTCTACGTGTGGCTGGATGCGCCAATCGGCTACATGGCCAGCTTCAAGAACCTGTGCGACCGCACCCCGGAGCTGGACTTCGACGCGTTCTGGGGCAAGGATTCCACGGCCGAGCTGTACCATTTCATCGGCAAGGACATCGTCAACTTCCACGCCCTGTTCTGGCCAGCCATGCTCGAAGGCGCCGGTTTCCGCAAACCGACCGGCATCAACGTGCACGGCTACCTGACCGTCAATGGTCAGAAGATGTCCAAGTCCCGTGGCACTTTCATCAAGGCCCGGACGTATCTGGATCACCTGTCGCCGGAATACCTGCGCTACTACTACGCGGCCAAGCTGAGCCGTGGCGTCGACGACCTTGACCTGAACCTCGAAGACTTCGTGCAGAAGGTCAACTCGGACCTGGTCGGCAAAGTCGTCAACATTGCCAGCCGTTGCGCCGGTTTCATCCATAAAGGCAACGCCGGTGTTCTGGTGGCGGGTAATGCCGCGCCAGAGCTGACCGATGCGTTCCTCGCCGCTGCGCCAAGCATCGCCGAGGCTTACGAAGCTCGCGACTTCGCCCGCGCCATGCGTGAAATCATGGGCCTGGCCGACCGCGCCAACGCCTGGATCGCCGACAAGGCACCGTGGTCGCTGAACAAACAGGAAGGCAAGCAGGACGAAGTCCAGGCCATCTGCGCCTTGGGCGTCAACCTGTTCCGCCAGTTGGTGATCTTCCTCAAGCCCGTGCTGCCGCTGCTGGCCGCAGACGCCGAGGCGTTCCTGAACGTCGCGCCGCTGACCTGGAACGACCACGCGACCTTGCTCAGCAACCATCAACTGAACGAGTTCAAGCCGTTGATGACCCGCATCGACCCGGTAAAAGTGCAGGCCATGAGCGACGCATCCAAAGAAGACCTGACCGCCAGCGCAACCGACACTGGCGAAGCCGCACCGGCCGGCAACGGCGAACTGGCCAAGGATCCGCTGTCGCCAGAGATCGAATTCGACGCCTTTGCTGCGGTCGACCTGCGTGTCGCGCTGATTCTCAAGGCCGAACACGTGGAAGGTGCCGACAAGCTGCTGCGCCTGACCCTGGACATCGGTGACGAGCAACGCAACGTGTTCTCGGGGATCAAGAGCGCTTACCCGGATCCGTCCAAGCTCAATGGTCGCCTGACCATGATGATCGCCAACCTCAAGCCACGGAAAATGAAGTTCGGCATCTCCGAAGGCATGGTGATGGCGGCGGGCCCTGGCGGTGAAGAAATCTACCTGCTCAGCCCTGATAGCGGCGCCAAGCCGGGTCAGCGCATCAAGTAAGGTTGTGCGGTAAATCGATCCCACAGTCGTGCCTGGCGCGACTGTGGGATTTTCATATCTGGCCCCCCCTCCGTCCTTGYCGGATAATGCCTAAGCTTTTTAGACCGCTGCGTTAAAAAGCCCCTGTTCTTGCCGGCACGATCATGACCGAGATGCTTCTTACGCTTATCAGCGCTGCCCTGATCAACAACCTCGTGTTGCACTGGCCGCTGGGCGTCGATCCGCTATTGGGTAACGAGCATCGGCAAGTCCATGCCCTGGGTATCGCGACGGCGTGCCTGATGTGGATGGTTGGCACATTGGGTTACGCGGCCGATCATTGGCTGCTGGTCCCTCTGGAACTCACGTCGCTGCGTCTGTTCGTGTTCTTGCCGTTAAGCGTTTTGTTGATTGCGCCTTTGTTGAAAGGGCTGTCGCGGGTGCTGCCAAAGCTTAAGTTCGACGGTCTCTGGCCACTGCTTTTGGGCAACGCTGGCGTGCTTGGGTTGACGCTGCTCAACGCTCAGGACGACAAAGGATTCTTTCACGCCACCTTCCTGAGCCTCGGCGCCGGATTGGGGTTTTGGCTGGTGCTGAGTCTGTTTAGCGATTTGCGCCAACGCACACTCGATAACGATGTTCCCCTGCCCTTTCGCGGCTTGCCGATCGAGTTGATCGGTGCCGGATTGATCGCGGTGGCATTTCTCGGATTTAGCGGACTGATCAAAACATGAGTCTGATTCAACGCATCGACGCCCTCTTGCCGCAGACTCAATGCGGCAAATGTGGCCACCCCGGATGCAAGCCCTACGCCGAAGGCATTGCCAGTGGCGAGCCGATCAACAAGTGCCCGCCCGGCGGCAGCGAAACCATCGCGGCCCTGGCCGAATTGCTGAAAGTACCGGTGCTGGAACTGGACATCAGTCGCGGCTCGGCCCCGGCGCAAATCGCCTACATTCGCGAAGCCGAATGCATCGGTTGCACCAAATGCATCCAGGCCTGCCCGGTGGACGCCATCGTCGGCGCGGCTAAATTGATGCACACAGTGATCATCGACGAATGCACCGGTTGCGACCTCTGCGTGGCGCCCTGTCCGGTGGACTGCATTGAGATGCGACCGCTACCGCTGTCCACGGTATTGCCGATTGTCGGGGGCCTGGCCTTCAGCCTTGAAGAGCAACGGGCTCGCGCCGCCAAACGCAACCATGCACGGCGCCGCTTTGAACAACGCAATGCTCGCTTGCAGCGCG
Source organism: Pseudomonas sp. P5_B2 (assembly GCF_056400445.1). NCBI lineage: Bacteria > Pseudomonadati > Pseudomonadota > Gammaproteobacteria > Pseudomonadales > Pseudomonadaceae > Pseudomonas > Pseudomonas sp. P5_B2. The sequence continues at coordinate 15,885 of NZ_JBFULH010000070.1, forward strand.
AGGAACAACAAAAACTCGCTGAACGCCAGGCTCGCGCGCAACGCCCCCTTAACGTAGCCCCCACTGAAGTGGCGACGCTCGACCCAGTCCAGGCTGCCCTTGAACGCGTGCGTGCACAAAAAGCGGCGAGTGCCGATGCGGCGTTGAAAAAGGCCAAGATCGATCTGGCGATGAGTCGGGCGCAACTGAACAAGTCGCTCAAGGCCTTCGGACATCCACCGACCTTCGAGCAGCAGTCACAACTGATCGTGCTGCAACAACAGTTTGAAGCCGCCGAACAAGCCTTGGCGCAACTGGAAAGCAGTTCACCGCCCGCCCCGACACCGGCTGCCCCGGCAAAGGACGCCGAGTTGAAACGGGCGAAAATCCAGTTGGCCATGCGCCGCGCCGAACTCAAGAAAGCCCAGACCAACGAAGCACCGGCCGAACAGATCGAAGCCCTGCAACGGGCACTCATCGAAGCGGAACAAGCCTTGCACGTCGCTGAAGCGGCGAGTGAACAGCCGCTGCCAGACCTGACGCGAGTGGAAAAGCGCCCCATCGACAGCCAGCTTCGACAGCTGAAAACCGAATTGGCCTACGCCCGTGCGGATGTCAGTAAACTCGAACGAGGTGCGGTCACCCCACGCGAATTGATCGACAAGGCCCGCGCGCGCTTGCTGGAAGCCCAGCGCCAGGTGGATGCCTATGTCGCCCCTTGAATCGGTGGACGAACGCCTTCAGCAGGCCATGAAGCTGGTGTTGCTGGCCACTGTGCCGGGAATGCTGACGTTGTTTTGGCTGTTTGGCTGGGGCGTATTGATAAACCTGATGCTGGCGACCGTTACCGCGCTGGCGGTTGAAGGCGCTGTGCTGCGACTGCGCCAGCGCCCGCTGAGGCCGACATTGAGTGACGGCAGTGCGCTGGTCAGTGCGACGTTACTGGCGCTGGCGCTGCCGCCCTACTGCCCGTGGTGGCTGACGGTCTGTGCGGCGGCATTCGCGCTGCTCGGCAAACAACTGTACGGCGGCGTTGGCAAGAATCCGTTCAACCCGGCGATGCTCGGTTTCGCCCTCGTACTGGTGGCCTTTCCCCAGCCAATGACGAACTGGCCATCCTCCCACGGCTTGGACTTGCTCGGCGGCTTGCAACAGGTTTTCGGATTCAACCTCAGCGCTGCACCAGATGCCTGGGTCCAGGCCACCGCACTGGACAGCCTGCGAATCAACAAAAGCCTGACCATGGACGAACTCTTCGCCGGGAACCCGGCGTTCGGCCATTTTGGCGGACGCGGCGCGGAATGGGTCAGCCTGGCCTTTCTGGCTGGTGGCGTATTTCTCCTGCAACGGCGGGTGTTCAGCTGGCATGCGCCGGTTGGCATGCTCTCCAGCCTGTTCGTCATCAGCCTGCTGTGCTGGAACGGCTCGGGCTCCGACTCCCATGGTTCCCCCCTGTTTCATCTGCTGACCGGTGCCACCATGCTGGGGGCTTTTTTCATTGTCACGGAACCGGTGTCCGGCGCAAAAAGCGCCGGCGCCCGGTTGTTCTTCGGCATCGGTGTGGGCGTGTTGACTTACTTGATACGGACTTGGGGCGGCTATCCGGATGGCTTGGCATTTGCCGTGCTGCTGATGAACCTTTGCGTGCCGGCGCTGGAACGCTTTGTCGCGTCCAGGCAGGAAGTGACCCCATGAGCCGAGTGTCCAGTGTTGTGATTCTGGTGCTGTTGGCCGGTCTGGGAATCGGCGCGACCTACCTCATGCAACGCACCAGTGCCCCCCGCATTGCCGCCGAACAACGGCTGATCGACAGCCGTAAGCTGCTGGACCTGCTACCAGCGCAAACTTACGACAATCAACCGTTGGAACAACCGCTAGCCCTCGCTGACATCACGTTGCCCAACAGCACGCTGCTGGGTGGCTACCTGGCAACCAAGGCCGACCAACCGAGCGCGGTGTTGTTGCGCAGCCAGACCATGGGCTATGAA
>NZ_JBFULH010000071.1:0-15188 GCF_056400445.1 Pseudomonas sp. P5_B2
GTGCTCCAGACGCGGGTGATGGCGCGCATCTCTTTCGCGTCCTGAGTCTTTTGCGGAAACAGCCGCTGGCGGGTTTCTTCATCGGGGTAAATCGCCGGATTGCTGCGCACATCGGCATTCAATAACGGCGTGGCCGCTGCGTTGCTGTTGGCGTAATGGATGTAGTCGGTCACGTCCGCCATCACCTGTGGCTGCATCAAGTACTCAAGGAATTTGTGTGCATTGGCGACATGCGGCGCGTCGGCGGGGATGTACATGTTGTCGAACCAGATGAGCGAACCTTCCTTGGGAATGAAATAGGCCAGTTTGATCTTCAACTTGGCTTCTTCGGCGCGGGCCATGGCCGTTGCGTAGTCGCCCGACCAGGTCATGGCCATGCACACATCGCCATTGGGCAGGCTGGTCAGGTAGTTGACCGAGTCGAACTTGCGGATGTACGGCCGAACGGACAGCAACAAATCCTGCGCGGCTTTCAAGTCTTCCGGCGCGGCACTTCGCGGGTCGCGTCCCAGGTACTTCAACGCCAGTGGAATGACTTCGGTGGGCGCATCGACCAGGGTTACGCCGCAATCGGCGAAGCGCGAGACGATTTTCGGGTCAAAGATCATCGCCAGCGAACCAATCGGCGCGTCTGGCATGCGTTCCTTGATCTTGTCGACGTTGTAGGTGATGCCGTTGCTGCCCCAGGTGTATGGCGCGGAGTACAGGGTGCCGGCGTCAAAGCCTTGCAAGTCCTGCAAGACTTTCGGGTCCAGATTGGTCCAGCCCGGCAGCAACTTCTTATCCAGCGGCTGGAACACTTTGGCTTTGATCAACGGTGGCGCAAGGGAGGCATTCAATACCACCAGGTCGTAACCGGAGTGTCCGGTCAGCAACTTTGCCTGCACGGTTTCGTAAGCATCAAAGGTGTCGTAGATCACCTTGATCCCGGAGGCTTTCTCAAAGTCGGCAAGGGTTTTTTCGCCGATGTAGTCCGCCCAGTTATAAAGCCGCAGCGTATTACTTTCGTTCACGTCGGTGGCGGCTTGTGCATTCAGTGTCAGCGGAACAAGCAACAGACTGAAAATCACCAGGAGGGCCTTGCGCATAGCAAATTCACCTTATCAAGCGAAGTCGGTTCTGGATGACCGGTTGCGCCCACTATTGAGCGATTGGGCCAACGGCACCATACCCCGAATGGGTGTGTGAGCCGTTTGGCGACCAGCGCTGGGGCAAAACATGGCAAAAAGCAGCAGTTTCGTTGACTCGTTTTGTCATAGCCCCCAAAGCGGCCGGGCGCTTAGAGTGGCTGCCGGACAAAACAGGCGGGAGCATTCCATGAGTGAGCTGATCAAACAGGATCGAAACGAAGGCGTTTTGACGCTCACGCTTGACCGCCCCGATAAGCTCAACGCCCTGAATAACCGCCTGTATACGCAGTTGGCTGATCTGCTGCTGGCGGCGGACGAAGACGCCACTATCGGCGTTATCGTCCTCACGGGCGGCACTACTTGTTTCACCAGCGGCAATGATCTGGCAGATTTTCTCGAACATCCGCCGACGCATCTGGAGAGCCCTGCGTTTCACCTGATGAACGTCGTCATCCACTTGCAAACACCGTTGATCGCCGCCGTGTGCGGAGCGGCCATCGGCATTGGCACCACGCTTCTGCTGCATTGTGATCAGGTGCTGGTGACACGTAACGCCAAGCTGCGCGTGCCGTTTGTGAACCTGGGCCTGTGCCCGGAGTTCGGTGCGAGCCTGTTGTTGCCGCGCCTGCTAGGCCATGCTCGTGCCGCTCGTCTGCTGCTGTGGGGTGACAGCCTCGACGGCGCTGGCGCGGTTGCGTGTGGACTGGCCAACGAACTGTTCGACGACGGGCAACAATGCCTCGACGCCGCACAACACCTGGCCCGCCGGTTGTTGGCATTGCCGCAGGAGTCCGTGCGCCAGAGCCGAAAACTGCTTAAACAGGCGTCGTTGCCGATATTACAAGCCACTATTCGTCAGGAAAACCTGTTGTTCATCGAGCGTCTCAAGTCACCTGAAGCGCAAACAGCGTTGACCAACCTTCTTATTCGCAGTACAGAAAAGCATTCACCAAGAGGAAAGCCGTAATGAACACCCCGGATATTTTTGTTGTCAGCGCCGCACGTACCGCCATTGGCACTTTTGGTGGTTCGCTCAAAGACGTTCCGCTGGTCGACCTGGCGACCACGGCTGTCAAGGCCGCCCTGCAACGCTCCGGCGTAGATCCGGCGCAAGTTGGCCATCTGGTGATGGGCAGCGTGATCCCGACCGAAACCCGCGATGCGTACATCTCCCGGGTCGCCGCGATGAACGCCGGCATCCCGAAAGAGACCCCGGCCTACAACGTTAACCGCCTGTGCGGTTCCGGCCTGCAAGCGATCATCAATGCCGCGCAAACCCTGATGCTGGGCGACGCCGACATCGCCATCGGTGCCGGTGCCGAATCCATGAGCAGCGGCCCGTACCTGATGCCTGCCGCCCGTTGGGGTGCGCGCATGGGCAACGTCCAGGCCATCGACTACATGCTGGGCATCCTGCATGACCCGTTCCATGGCATCCACATGGGCATCACCGCCGAAAACGTCGCCGCACGCAACGGCATCACCCGCGAGATGCAAGACGCCCTGGCCCTGGAAGACCAGAAGCGCGCCGCATTCGCCATCGCCAATGGCTACTTCAGCGAGCAAATCGCTGCAGTGGAAATCCGTGATCGCAAGGAAACCAAGCTGTTCAGCGTCGACGAACATCCTCGCGCTACTTCCCTGGAACAACTGGCGGGCATGAAGCCTGCGTTCAAGAAAGACGGCACAGTGACGGCAGGCAACGCCTCCGGCCTGAACGATGGCGCCGCTGCGCTGGTCATGGCCACCGGCGCTGCCGTGCAAGCCAACAACCTGCGCCCTATGGCCCGTCTGGTCAGCTACGCCCACGCCGGTGTTGAACCGGAACTGATGGGTCTCGGCCCGATTCCTGCTACTCGCCTGGCGCTCAAGCGTGCCGGCCTGACCGTCGCCGACATGGACGTGATCGAAGCCAACATCGCCTTCGCCGCCCAAGCCTGTGCCGTCAGCCAGGAACTGGACCTCGACCCGGCCAAGGTCAACCCGAACGGTTCGGGTATCTCCCTGGGTCACCCGGTCGGCGCGACTGGCGCGATCATCGCCACCAAAGCTATCCACGAACTGCATCGCACCAACGGCCGTTATGCGCTGGTGACCATGTGCATCGGTGGTGGTCAGGGGATTGCAGCGATTTTCGAACGCGCTTAAGTGTCAACGCGATGCCCGGTGCAATGCCGGGCATCGCAGCCGCTTGATGCCGTTTTTTTTACGCGGCGCAGCAACCAGGGTGGTCATGCCGGAAGGTCTGACACAGTGGGCTTTGGTGTTGGCGTCAGAAGCAATGCCGCCGCGCCACATAGCATCAAGGACTCCCCCAACACCTGCCCCCAGGCCACAAGCATCAGCCCACCGCCGATCAAAAGGTAATACAGCAAACCAAACAGCGCACCGGCCGTCCCCAGCCGATCACCATAGTTCACCAAGGCCGAACCCAGGATGTTCGGGATCGCCATGCCGAACGCCAGCACCACCAGCAACATTGCCAGCACAAACAGTGCGCTCTCTTGCATCAGCCACACGCCTGCACCGCCCGACAATGCCAACGCTGCCGCAAGCCGAATCAGCTGCGGACCATTGAACCCCCGATGCAGCAGCCGTTTGTTGAGCCAGGCGCCGAGGCCGGAACCCAAAGCCAGGATCACGCCGCTGTAACCGAACCATTGCGCACTCAAACCCAGTCGCTGAAACACAAACGGCCCCAGGCTGTAGTAGCTGAACAACGCAATATTGAACACCGCTACCAACAGCGTCGAACGCCAGATATCACGGTCTTGCAGCATCCGCCACAGCGTCTCCAGCATCGCGGCTGTCTTCACGTTTTGCGGTCGGGTTTCCGGCAAGGCTCGCAAACACCACAGCCATAACGCCGATGACAACAGCAACAGACACCCCAATACACCTTGATACCCGAACGCCTGCACCAGACTGGCCCCGGTGAAGAGACCAATTGCCGGACTGGCCGCCAGCGCGATGCCCATCACTGAAAAAACCTGCGCCAATTCGGCCCCCTTGAAGCGGTCGCGCAGCAAGGTTTGCGTGACCACCGAGCCCACCGCCGCACCGAACGCGGCCAGCGCCTGAGCCAGTAACAGCAGTTCGAACGTTCGGGCATTCAACGCAAGCACCGATGCAACGACGTACAACGCGAGGCCTGCGAGCATCGAAGGACGTCGGCCGATGCGGTCACACATCCGCCCCCATACCACCACGCCAAAGGCGAACGCGAGGAAATACACCGACAGGGTGTGCGCAGCTTGCTGCGGGCCCACGGCAAAGGCCTGGCCGATGTCGGCCAGCGCCGGACTGTAGAGGGTCTGGGCCATCTGCGGGAACATCAGCAACGCGATCGCCAAGACCAATAAGCTTTTTGAATTCATCACCACTGCTCTTTTCAGGAAAAACTGGCGAGCAGCTTAAAGCTGCCGTAGCTGGCGTATTATCCAGATCCTGCCAACTAATCATTGAAATCGGACAATCCATGGCCTGGCTTGATGCCCACACGCAATTCGATCCGGATGGCTATCCGGCGTCAGTCATCGGCATCGCCGCTACGTTGGGTGATCATGATTCCGAGTTACATCGGCATGAGCGCGGACAGTTGCTGTTCACCCGTCAGGGCTGCACCCGCATCACCCTCGCGCAGCAGCTGTGCCTGTTGCCACCGTCGCGTGCCGCATGGATTCCGCCGGGCGTGGAACACCGCGCCGTCATGCAGCAAAGCGTCGATTACCGCTCCATTTACCTGACACAGGCGTTGTGTGCCGAACTGCCGCCACAGGTCTGCGTGATTGAAGTCAGCCCCTTGCTGCGGGCAGTGCTGGAACCTATCGCCCTCGCCGATTTCGACACCGATTGGCAGCAGGGCAAATTCGTTCACCTGCTAGGGCTGTGCCTGAGCGAAATTCGCGATGCCGCTCAACAACCGATGCTCTTGCCCCTGCCGAAAGACAAGCGCCTGGCGTCGCTGTTGGCGACGCCTGAGCAACTGCCGCCGGAGCTTCAAGTGCTGGAAAAACAGATTGGCGCCAGCGGTCGCACCATCGGACGAATCTTCCAGCGCGAAACCGGCATGAGCTATCAGCAATGGCGCCAGCAGTGGCGGTTGATGCGCGCCATCGAGCTGCTGTCTACCGGGCGCAGCGTCAGCTACAGCGCATTCGAATGCGGTTTCGCCAGCGATAGCGCATTCATCGCGTTCTTCAAAGACATGACCGGCAGGACCCCAGGCCACTGGCTCAAATAAACACCTGACGACCGGCAGCAGAAATCAATTGCCAGCAAATATTACCTACGTCATATTACATGCGTAATAAACACCCGTTTTTCACAGGTAACCCCATGACCAGCATGCCCAGCCTCGAACCCGACCTTGCTGTCCCGGTGAGCACACCCAGGCCTCCCCTGCTCAAACGGTTGATCCTGCTGACGGCGGTTATCGCTGCTCTGGGTTTTGCCGGGCTGTATGCGACTCACTGGTGGACGGCCGGTCGTTTCATCGAGGAAACCGACGATGCCTACATCGGCGGCGACGTCACGGTCATCGGCCCGAAAGTCGCCGGGTATATCGAAGAGGTACTGGTCACCGACAACCAGAAGGTCAAGGCCGGCGATGTGCTGATCCGCCTCGACGCCCGCGACTACCGCGCCAATCTCGCCAAGGCCGAAGGCGCGGTCGCTGCCGAAGAAGCCTTGCTGGCCAACCTCGACGCCACCGAACAATTGCAGTACGCGGTGATCGGCCAGGCTCGCGCCGGGATCGATGCCGCAGGCGCGGAAACCGCCCGTTCCCGGGATGACAATGCCCGCTACAAAAAACTGGTGAACAGCAACGCGGTTTCGGTGGAAAGCGCACAGCGGGCCGACGCCACGTTCAAGACCGCTCAAGCGCACAGTTCGCGGGCCCAAGCCGAACTGTTGGCGGCGCAACGTCAGTTGAACGTGATCGACACCCAGAAACAGCAAGCCCGCGCCGCACTGATGCAGGCTCGGGCCGAACGGGATCTGGCGCAGTTGAATGTGGGCTACACCGAACTCAAGGCGCCAGTGGATGGCGTGATCGGCAATCGTCGGGCGCGGGTCGGCGCTTATGCGCAAGCGGGTTCGCAGCTGCTGTCGGTGGTGCCATCCAGTGGTTTGTGGGTGGATGCCAACTTCAAGGAAGATCAGCTGGCGCGGATGATTCCGGGCCAACGCGTGGTCATCCATGCGGACGTGCTCTCGGGGCAGGAATTCCACGGCCATCTGGGCAGTCTCGCACCGGCCAGTGGCTCGCAGTTCAGCGTGCTGCCACCGGAAAACGCCACCGGCAACTTCACCAAGATCGTCCAGCGAGTGCCGGTGCGCATCATCCTCGATCCGGCTGACGGTGTGCTCGGTCACCTGCGTCCGGGTCTGTCGGTGACGGCTGAAGTCGACACCCGCAAAGACGCTGGAACCCCAGTTGTGGCCAGTACACCATGAGCCGCGCCCTCGCCGTCCCTGCGCAACCGTTCAATCCCGCCGACATGGCGACGGCGACCAAGGTGTTCGCCTTCGCCAGCATGTGCATCGGCATGTTCATTGCGCTGCTGGATATCCAGATCGTTTCCGCCTCGTTGCGTGACATCGGCGGCGGACTCTCGGCCGGCACCGACGAAACGGCGTGGGTACAGACCAGCTACCTGATCGCCGAAATCATCGTGATTCCACTGTCGGGCTGGCTATCGCGGGTGTTTTCGACCCGCTGGTTGTTCTGCGCTTCGGCGGTCGGTTTTACCTTGGCCAGCCTGTTGTGCGGCGTCGCCTGGAATATCCAGAGCATGATCGCCTTTCGGGCGCTGCAAGGCTTCCTCGGCGGTTCGATGATCCCGCTGGTGTTCACCACCGCATTCTTTTTCTTCACCGGTAAACAACGAGTGATCGCGGCGGCAACCATTGGCGCGGTGGCCTCGCTGGCACCGACGCTGGGCCCGGTGATCGGCGGCTTTATTACCGACATTTCGTCCTGGCACTGGCTGTTCTATATCAACCTGGTGCCGGGGATTTTCGTCGCCGTGGCCGTGCCGATGCTGGTGAAAATCGACCAGCCGGAATTGTCGCTGCTCAAGGGCGCGGACTATCTGAGCATGATATTCATGGCGCTGTTTCTCGGCTGCCTGCAATACACCCTTGAAGAAGGCCCGCGCTGGAACTGGTTCAGCGACAGCACCATTCTCACCACTGCCTGGATCAGCGGTCTCTCCGGGCTGGCCTTCATCGGCCGAACCTTGCACGTGGCCAATCCGATCGTCGATTTGCGCGCCCTGAAAGATCGCAACTTCGCCCTCGGTTGCTTCTTTTCGTTCGTCACCGGGATCGGCCTGTTTGCCACCATTTACCTGACGCCGCTGTTTCTCGGCCGGGTGCGTGGCTATAGCGCGCTGGACATTGGACTGGCGGTTTTCTCCACCGGGGTATTCCAGATCATGGCGATTCCGCTGTACGCCTTTCTGGCCAATCGCGTCGACCTGCGCTGGATCATGATGGCTGGCCTTGGCCTGTTCGCCTTGTCGATGTGGGATTTCAGCCCGATCACCCACGACTGGGGCGCCAGAGAGCTGATGCTGCCGCAAGCGTTGCGCGGAATTGCCCAGCAACTGGCGGTGCCGCCTGCGGTGACGTTGACCTTGGGTGGCCTGGCGCCGGCACGGCTCAAACATGCGTCGGGGTTGTTCAATCTGATGCGCAATCTGGGCGGTGCCATCGGCATCGCTGCCTGCGCGACCATCCTCAACGACCGCACCAACCTGCATTTCACCCGGCTGGCGGAACACCTCAACAGCACCAACGAAGCGCTGAATCAGTGGCTGTCGCAGGTCGGCAACAACTTCGCCGCCCTTGGCCACAGCGGTGACACGGGCGTCACCGCGAGCCTGCACCAGTTATGGCTGTTGACCTACCGCGAAGCCCAGACACAAACCTATGGCGACGCGTTTTTGATGATTATGGTGTGTTTCATCATTGCCACGGCGATGGTGCCCTTGATGCGCAAGGTGCAACCACCGGCCGCGCCGAGCGCCGATGCTCATTGAGACGCTCGGAGACCAGCCTATACGTCAGATCAATAACACCGGAGGCTGACGCCCCCCCGCTGTCGAAGCCTTTTCCCTGAAGAGGCACCCGGGCCAAGGCATGTCGATTCCGGTTTGGTGCTGCCGGGCCGCACCCGCTCACCTGCGGCACGTTCATGCGTTCGTCCCCAGATACTGTGCAATATCAACTTCATCAATCTGCTCAGGTTGCATATAGCGCTCGGCATAGCGGCGGTACACCCCGGATGTCAGAAAGAGATCGAACAGTTCCGGATCGATGTGCTGCTGCGCCCTGGCTATCGACATGATGTGGACCGCCTCGGACAGGCTCTTCGCCTTCCTGTATGGCCGGTCACCTGCCGTGAGCGCCTCGAAGACATCCGCAATGGCCAACATTCTCGCCAGCGGGCTCATTTCGTCCCGATGCAGTTTCCGGGGATATCCGGTGCCATCCATCTTCTCGTGATGATTGCCGGCTATTTCCGGTACCTGGCGCAGCTCCTTGGGGAACGGCAAGCGCGACAGCATAATCTGTGTCTGCACGATGTGGTCTTCGATCTTGAAGCGCTCTTCGTTAGAGAGGGTTCCCCTTCCCACCTGCAGGTTGTGCAGCTCGCCCCGATCGTACAAATGCTTGGGGGTGTTGCGCTTGAAGCCCCACGGATTGTCCGCCGGGATCGTGTCATGCGCTGTTCGCGCGATCACGTGTTCCGGCTTATCGGCCAGCAGTGGCTCCAATGCAGGTAGCGGCGTTGCCGGGTGGTGTGCCTTGCGTGCCTGTTCTTCCTGCGAGAGGCCGATACGATCATCCAGGGTCCGCAGCCAGGTACGGCCAGCGACCTGTAGCAATCTCGCCTTATGTGCAGTGTCCATGAACTCACCACCCTGATTGCAAGTGGCGACGAATGCGAAGTCGTCGTCAAGCGCCTTGAGTTCGGCGTCACGTCGCTCGCGTGCGGCCTCGTCAGTTTCGCCAGCGGCGACCGAGCGCAGATACGTTATCTCGGCATCGCGCTTTAGCACCTCGAAGCGCATGCGGATTTCGTGAATCCGGTCGTAGAGGGTCTCCAGCTTTGTCGCCTTGTCGATAATGTACTCGGGGGTCGTCACCTTGCCGCAGTCGTGCAGCCAGGCAGCGACATGCAGGGCTTCCCATTGTTGGTCCGTCATCCCGAACGACTCATAAGGACCGTCGGTGGCATCACAGGCTGCGGTGGCCAGCATCTTGACCATTTCGGGTACGCGCTCGCAGTGGTCGCCGGTGTGCGGGCTCTTCGCATCGATGGCCCCAGCCAGAAGCCGGATGCACGCATCAAACAGATCGCGCTGAGCTTTCGTCAGCCCCTGCATCTCGAGTGAGCCTGTGCACAGGCCGGCCAGTGTACTGACAAAGGCGAGCTGCGCAGCCTCCAGCGGGGTGTCGCGCAGTATTAGAATGACGCCCAACAGCTCGTCCTCGCGGGTGGCAAGCGGGATGGCTGCAACGTGATTCGATTGAGCCGACGTCAACATTTCGAGGTTCGCATCACGGATCTCATCTGCCGTGAAGTAGCGAGATTGCGCAACGTTAGTGTGGGCTGCGAAGCCGATCACAGGCAATGCGTGCTCGATTGAAGTGTTCGCCACAGCTTGCGTTACAGCGTTGCCATCGCGATCAAATGCTGCGGCGACCGTCAAAGCGCGGCCTTCCACCAGGTACAGTACGCCTGCGTTGCCACCCGCGGCATTGAGGGTTTTGCGCAGAAGCAAAGGCAGAAGGTGATCGAGTCGGGTTTCCGCAGACACGGCTTGCGCTATCAACAGGAAGCGCTGGATCGTGTGCCGCATTTCTTCGGTTGCGATGCCAAGATCATGCACCTCACTGATGCGCGACGGTACGCAAACCGGCTGGTGGAAATCAAACCGGCGTACGGCTTCGACTCCATCTGCGAGAGCTTGCAGGGACCGGGAGATGTATCGCGCCGCAAACCAGATCAAGGGTATCGCAAGCAATATGACAATGACGGTAGCCGCCATCCCTATCCACGCCTGCTGCCTGGCGCCCTTGAGCAATTCGTCTTTTGGAATAGCCGAGACCAGGAAGAGGGGTTTGCCGTCGTCTGACGTCAACCGGTCGATTGTCGTGTACCACATCTCGCCGCCAGCGGACGTCACTTCTTGCCGGCGGGGTGCATTACCCAATGCTTCGATGCCGTTAGCAAGAAACGTCAGGATGGGAACCCCATATTCACTGGCGACCGTGAGTCGGTCCGTCCGAATGGAATCTGTGGCCGATACCGAAGCAGGGAGTTTCCTGTCGATCGCGATGACCTGGCCACTGGCATCCAGTAGAGCGGCCACCGAACGCGCGGTAGTCTCCTTGCGCGCGAGCATTTGCCCGAGTGAGTCCAGCCGGAAATCTCCTCCCACCACCGCGCGGCGGTTATCGGTGGGGATAGCGAACGTTGCGCCGACCACTCGATCGATAAAGAACGTATAGGCTTCGGTGCGAATGAGCGAGCCCGCCGCCATGGCCCTGGTGTACCACGACCGTTGCCTCGGATCGAAGTGGGATGCGAAATCCGCGTCCTCCTGGATCGCGAGCGTCTTGAGATTGGAATCGAGAAAGTAAAGCTTGCCTTGTGGTGCGCCACTGCCCCGTTCGACACTGTTTATGACGTAGCTGGCTTGCTGCGGTGCGTGGAAGGTCAAGCGGGTTGACTCGTCGCGCAGCGGCCTGACAATGAAGAAGCTGCCGTCTGCATAACCGACGTAAAGTGATAGCAGGAGTGGCGACAATCCAAACGCATCACGAACCAGCGCCAGATGCTGCAGGCGCTGATCGAGAGAGGTTGCCTCGGCCAGGGAGCTGTGGCTGATCAGCGTGACCGCGATCCGCGCCGGCGTCACAGTCTCTTCTATTTTGTCGCGCGTATCATCGCTGATCTGATTCATTGCTTCGGATGCTGCGACTTCCAGGGCTGTCTTGGTCATCATGAAGTTGATGCCGCACGTCAGCGCTCCGACCACCAGCACAACGGCCCCAAACAGCGCCCAGAGATGAATGTGAAGCGGGTAACTCCTGTGCGTTTGCATCTATCTTCCCTCGACGGGTGCATCACGATATCTCCGGGAACCGCCGGGGTATCTGCGGCAGGCCTGAGTCCCGCGCACGGTCAGTCTAGCAAACGAAAAAATAAGCTACTGCCGATCACCTGCCACAACAGTGCCAGGGTGTAGTCGATGTTTACGTGAGTTCGTTGTCATCACACAAATGTGCAGCGGGAGCGAAATCGCTGCGATACCGGAATGACGCGGTCAGTTGGCTACACCGTTAAATGATCTACTCTGAGCAGGTGCTCGACGGCCTGGCAACGGGATCGCAAGACAAGCACTGCCAATGCCCTGTCGGAGTGATATTCATGAGGTGGGTAATCGAGTATGCGCGCGCAGTCAAGATTGGCAGCTGGATTATAGGGGCAGTCTTGATCGTGATTGCCGTTTCCGGGGTAGCCGACCGCTATCACCGTCAGCGCGCTCTGCTATTGGAGGGGCAGCAAGCATTGCTGGCTCATCGAAGCAGCTGGGGCTATGACACTCTGGTACGCCAGCTGGCGACCCATAAACTGCAACATTCACTGCTTCAGGCAAACCCCCTACCGACCGGATGTCTGCCAGACCAGTACATTGCCGAACAGCAGCGCGCCACCGATACCCTGACGGAGGGTATCGAAGAGCTGTCCCAGTACACATTGCAAGTCCCCATACATCAAGTGGCGGCTTTGCCCAGTCCGCTGGCGCCGCAAATACGCCTGACGAAGGGCGGCATTCAGATGACCAGCGGACAACTCCTGGGCTACAGCTGCAGCGGGCATAACGCAGTGATACAGGAAACACAGACTCGGTTACAGCCGTTACCGCTGCCGCCGCGTTCGGCGATCGGGCCGGCGTTTGTCGATGCGCTTATCGTGCATGTCGCCGTGAGCCACGGCCATGAACCCCCCTTGTATGTCGACATACATTTTACCGACGACAAGGCAGATCTGATTCCTGTCACAGCCGCCAGCTGGCGCACGACACACATTTCAGAGGAGCAAGGCCAGGAGCGTTTTGTCCGGGACATAGAGGACCCACAACATGCCCTGCACCTGCAGTTCTATAGTGAAATCCTGACACCGAGTTTCCTGTCACTGTTCCTGAGCTGGAATGGCCTCGGTTTGTCAATGCTGGTTGGCATGCTTGCCAGTGTGCTGTTGATCATTTGGCTGTCGGGAAAATTGATTGACGCCTACGGGATACAGCATCGAGCGGCGACCCGCGACTTTCTTACCGGGTTGTACAACCGACGGGAGGCGATGGCACTGGCAAAGGCGGAATTGGCCAGGGCCATCCGTACGCCCAGTTCGTTGTGCATATTGATGCTGGATATCGACCACTTCAAACGGGTCAATGATACCTACGGCCATGACGGGGGAGATGAGGTGCTGAAGTTTTTTGCCCAGCTACTTAACCAGGTTGTGCGTCAACATGACCTGGTCGCCCGCCTCGGCGGGGAAGAGTTCCTCATCCTGCTCCCAAATACCGATTTGACGGGCGCACATACGATGGCCGAGCGCTTGTTGCAGATCCTGCGCGATTCGACGCTGGACTATGCCGGAACACGTATTGGCGTCACCTGTAGCATAGGTGTCACCGCTTGGCGTGGGCCTGAAGACAACATTCAGGCCATGCTTATCCGTGCCGACCTTTTGCTTTACCAGGCCAAACAACAAGGCCGTGACCGCTATGTGAGTGATGAATGCTTATTAACTATCAATGGAGGAGCACAACAAGTCATATAGATTCAAGCCTGGAACATCTGCTTCATCATCGCCACGGCGATGGTGACCCTGATGTGCAAGGTGCGCCCACCGGCCGCGCCGTCAGCGGATGCTCACTGATCAGGCTTGAGGCATTTTGCGGAAGCCAATCGCCAGGCGGTTCCAGGCGTTGATGGTGGTAATGGCCACGGTCAGGTCGACCAGTTCTTTCGGGCTGAACTCGGACACAGCCACTTCGTAATCCTCATCCGGCGCATGGGTCTGGCTCACCAGCGTCAGCGATTCGGTCCAGGCCAGCGCCGCACGTTCACGCGGGGTGAAGAACGGCGTTTCGCGCCAGGCCGACAGTGTGTGCAGACGGCGCTCGTCTTCACCGCCCTTGCGGGCATCGGCGCTGTGCATGTCGAGGCAGAAGGCGCAGCCGTTGATTTGCGAGGTGCGCAGCTTGACCAGTTCAATCAGGTTTTTTTCCAGCGGCAGCCTGGACACCGCGGTTTCCAGGGCGATCATGGCTTTGAGCGCATCCGGGGAAGCGGTGTAGAAATCGATACGAGGTTGCATGGGGGGCTCCGGTACAAGTGGTGGTGGAGCCACGTTAATCCCGCCTGCCCTTCTGACAAATAGCCAATATTCCAGAAGTCGAGGAGGCCATTGGATTGCTAGGCCTTTTTGCGCAACCACTGCAAAAACCCTTTGCGCTCCACCACCTTTGGCACTTCCTGAGTCAGCGTCTGCGCCTTGCTCAAACGGAAATCCAGCAAGGCCTTCATCGACTCGCCAATGTCATGCCGCGCATCCAGGCAAGGCTTGAGGTAGTCCTTCTCGACCCGGTACACGCTACAGGCGGTCTTGGCGATGAAATCGGCTGGCAGCGCGGTATCCGACAGGATCCCGCCCTCGCCGATCACTTCGCCCGGGCCCATACGCCCGGATTCGAACTTGACCCCGCCACGGCTCAATTCCACCGAGACCACTCCGGATTCGATGATGAACAAATGATCGCTGACCTCACCCGCCGGCAGGACCATGTCCCCGGCACGAAAGTTTTGCAGGGTCATGTGCTGGCTGAAAGTCTCTTTCTCTTCCTGACGCAAGGTCGAGAAAATCGCCGAACTTTCCAGCAATGCCCGAGGCCGTGACAAGCCGCCAGGTGCATTGGGTTCTACGGTCGACAACAGGCTGACGCCCGCCGCCTGCAAATGCCGATAAGACAGATCGAACAGCAAATTGCGCACCATGCGTTTCTGGTCCATCGAGACCACGAAACCACTGATTTCGTATT
Source organism: Pseudomonas sp. P5_B2 (assembly GCF_056400445.1). NCBI lineage: Bacteria > Pseudomonadati > Pseudomonadota > Gammaproteobacteria > Pseudomonadales > Pseudomonadaceae > Pseudomonas > Pseudomonas sp. P5_B2. Next base: position 14,261 of record NZ_JBFULH010000071.1, read on the forward strand.
CCACGCCAGCGGCGCTGGAGCCTTTGAGTACCACGCACGGTGCCGGTTTGTTCAACAAAAAGCGGCAGCCTTGCATGGCCCGCTCCAGCGCATCGATCACCGTTTGCGGGCGCGCGTGCGGGCTTAGTTGCAAGCTGATCGATACGCCAAAAATATCGCTCGGCCGGCTGAAGTTGATGATCTTGGCCTTGGCCGCCAGCGAGTTGGGGATCACCGCCATACTGCCCTGTGAGGTTTGCAGGCGTGTGGCACGCCAGTCGATGTCGATGACCCGGCCTTCGGTGCCATCGATGGAGATCCAGTCATCCAGTTGATAGGGTTTGGTGGTGTTGAGGACGATCCCGGAGAACACGTCGCTGAGGGTACTTTGCAAGGCCAGGCCGACGATGATCGCCAAGGCGCCGGAGGTGGCCAACACGCCTTTGACCGGTAGATCGAGCACGTAGGCCAGCGCCGCAATGATCGCGATCAGGAAGATCACCGCGCCAAGCAGATCCTGAAGCAAGCGCCCGGTGTGCCCGACCCGCTGCATCATCACTGCGCCGATCAGCACCGTCAGGGTCCGCGCGCCGAACAGCCACCAACCAATCTGCAAACCAGTGGCCGCCAGGTGCAACGGCACGTTGTCGGCCCAAGGGGCTACCTCCAGCGGGTTCAAGCCTTCGTTGAAGAGCAGGACGCTGAACAATGAGAAAATCACCAGCCTGACCAGCAGTTTCCAGTTGCTGCCATTGGCGCTGATCAAACGCCACAACCCAAGATCGACCACGATCAGGACCAGTGCGCAAACCAACGGATGATCGGTGAAAAAAGACAGCATCGAGCGACTCCAGCAAGGGCCAATGGCGCGAAGATCTCATACATTGGGCACAGTGTAGGAGCAATTGATGCAAAACCAATGTGGGAGCGGGCTTGCTCGCGAAAGCGG
>NZ_JBFULH010000072.1:0-15161 GCF_056400445.1 Pseudomonas sp. P5_B2
GACCAGTGTGCACGTTCTTCCTGACAGACCGCATTTGCCGATTTTACGACTGCTGCGCAGACGAACGCAGGCTTCGCCAGCTGCTACAGATCGCACCGTTCGGGAAATTACCCGTGCCCTGCATCCACATCCCCCCTAAAATACCCGCCATTCCCCGATTCGCTCCGCCCGAGGCCGTTTTATCCATGTCTGTCACCGCTACCCCCGCCAGCCTCGCGCCGGATCACCACGCCCAGTTCATCGATCTGCTGCAAACCAGCCTCGACGCCAACGCCTTCATCAAACTGGTGCTGGCCAAGTACGTCGGCACTGAAGCGGATTTGCAGCGCCTGATCATCAAGCAGCTGACGGTCAAGGATCAGCCTTGCCTGTCCTTCGTCTACCGTTACAAAACCCGCGACATCACCAAGAATCTGCCGCTTGCCGAAGGCGTGGCAATCATCTCGGCGCTGCTGCCGTCTTCGTTCAAAAATGCGCATTTGCTGTCATTGACCGACGAAGCCCAGCTCGAATACAGCAAAAAGGGCAAGTCTTCGCTGTTCAAGAGCAAACCTCAGCAATTGCGTGAAGTGCCGTCCGCTGAGCACAACCGCGAGAAGAACCGCTTCCTCGACCTGAGCCGGCCGTTCCTCGCTGACCTTGGCGTGACCAACAGCAAGCACGAACTGATCCCGGCGATGTCGCGCAAGTGGAAGCAGATCAACAAGTTCATCGAAGTCTTCAGCCATGCGCTGACCACCTCGCCGCTGGCGCTGGACAAGCCGGTACAGGTGGCGGATTTCGGTTCAGGCAAGGGTTACCTGACGTTCGCCATCCACGACTACCTGCGCAATACCTTGAACGCCGAAGGCGTGGTGACGGGCGTCGAGCTGCGCGAAGAGATGGTCAACCTGTGCAACGCCGCCGCCGCGAAGCTTGAGCACCCGGGGCTGGTGTTCAAGTGTGGTGACGTGCGCAGCGTGGCGCCGAGCGAACTGGACGTGATGATCGCGCTGCATGCCTGCGACATCGCCACCGACTATGCGATTCACACCGGCATCCGTTCCGGCGCATCGATCATCATGTGTTCGCCGTGCTGCCACAAACAGATCCGCCTGCAAATCCAGAGCCCGGCACTACTCAAGCCGATGCTGCAGTACGGTTTGCACTTGGGTCAGCAAGCAGAAATGGTCACTGACAGTTTGCGTGCGTTGTTCCTTGAAGCCTGCGGGTATGAAACCAAGGTGTTCGAGTTCATCTCACTGGACCATACCAACAAGAACAAGATGATACTGGCGGTCAAACGCGCCGAGCCGGTTGATCCGGCCCAGCTGTTGGTGAAGATTCAGGAGCTGAAGGAGTTCTACCACATCAGTGAACATTGCCTGGAAACCCTGCTCCGGGCTGACGGCTACCTCTAAACACGACAATCCTGTAGGAGCACAGCTTGCTGGTGATGGCGATTTCAAAGGCGCCATCGCCAGCAAGCTGTGCTCCTACGGGATTACGCTGTGGCCACTCGCGCTGGTTTGATAGCGGTCTTACGCCCCAACATCACCGTCACGATCACCCCGGCAGCAAACAGCCAGGTGATCGGCTCAATATGTTCGCCGAAGAACAGCGCCGAGAAGGCGATGGTGAAGAAGATTTGCAGAAGCTGAATCTGGCTGACCCGCGCAATTCCACCCATCGCCAGCCCGGCGTACCAGGCAAAAAAGCCGATGAACTGCGAAAACAGCGAGACGTAACCAAACGCCCACCAGGTCTTCGCCGAAATCTCACCCTGATGTTGCAGCGCCAGATACACCACCGGCCCGATCAACAGCGGCGTCGACAGCACCAGCGCCCAGCAGATCACCTGCCAGCCGCCCATCTCCTTGGCCAGTCGCCCGCCCTCGGCGTAACCCAGGCCACCCACCGCAATCGCCCCGAGCATCAGCAAATCACCGGCCTGAATGCTCCCGGCCCCGCTGATCAGCGCATAACCCAGCACCAGTGCACTGCCCAGCGCGGCGCAGGCCCAGAAGGCTTTTGACGGTCGTTCGTGGGACAACCACGCGGCGTACAGCGCGACGCACAGCGGTTGCAGGCCATTGACCAAGGCTCCATGGGACGCCGGCAAAGTTTGCATGGCCCATGCCGACAACACCGGAAAACCGAGAATGACCCCGGCGATCACCAGCGTCAGGCCTTTGACCTGTTTCCACGTTGGCCTTTTCTCCCGTCGCCACAGCAACAGCATCGCCGCCGGCACCGCCGCAAACAGCGCACGACCGAGGCCGTTGAGCAGCGGATGCAGTTCCTGCACGACGATCCGTGTGAAGGGCAAGGTGAGACTGAAGATCACAACACCGAGCAGGCCGAGGGCCATGCCGGTGTTTTCGCGCGAGGACATGTTGGCAACCAGAATTCAGAGTGGGGAAGTGTCTTTATCTAGCCACAAACCGCGCCGGCTGCGCTGTTACAGCTAGGTGCAGAGTTATCCGTACAGTTTGAGGGCCCCCTTCGCGAGCAAGCCCGCTCCCACATTCAACCGCGTTCCTCCAAGTGAAATGCAATTGAATGTGGGAGCGGGCTTGCTCGCGAAGAACGATAACGCGGTAGTAGCAGGTTATTACCCGACTCTCTGGATAAGGACTACCTTGAATACTCCTGCGAATATCCCCCAGAGGAGTCCTCCCCATGGCTGCTAAAAAAATCCTGATGCTGGTCGGCGATTACGTCGAAGACTACGAAGTGATGGTGCCGTTCCAGGCACTGCTGATGGTCGGTCACACCGTCCACGCCGTTTGCCCGGACAAAACCTCGGGGCAGACCGTGCGCACGGCCATCCACGATTTCGAAGGCGACCAGACTTACAGCGAAAAGCCCGGCCATCTGTTTGCCCTGAACTTCGACTTCGCCAAGGTCGCTGAAGCCGACTACGACGCGCTGCTGATCCCGGGCGGTCGTGCGCCGGAATACCTGCGTTTGAACGAAAAGGTCCTGGACCTGGTGCGCGCGTTCGACAAGGCTGGCAAGCCGATTGCTGCGGTATGCCACGGCGCGCAATTGCTGGCGGCGGCCGGCGTTCTCGAAGGGCGCGAGTGCAGCGCGTATCCGGCCTGTGCTCCGGAAGTGCGTCTGGCCGGCGGTACGTTCATCGACATCCCGGTGACGCAGGGCCATGTTCAAGGCAATCTGGCCACAGCCCCGGCCTGGCCGGCGCATCCGAGCTGGCTCGCCGGTTTCCTCGGGTTGCTGGGCACCAAAATCACGTTGTAACGAGGGATTTGTCCATGTGCGAGCTCTACGTCAAGGCCGATCCGATCCTCTACGAATCGCGCTCCCGCTCGCTGCGCATCTGCGGGGTGGTCACCACCCTGCGGCTGGAAAACCAGTTCTGGGACATCCTCAGCGAAATCGCCGAAGTCGACGGTATGACCACTAATCAGCTGATTGCCAAGCTGTATGAGGAGGTGATGGATTACCGCGGGGAAGTGGTGAATTTTGCTTCGTTTTTGCGGGTGAGTTGTATGCGCTATTTGAGTCAGCGGCGGGTGGTCGCGCCGGAGTTGTCGGTGGTTCGGGCGCTGGTGAAGTAGCGAATATCGAGTCGACCCAATCGCGAGCAGGCTCGCTCCCACAATGGATAGATGCACACAAATCAACTGTGGGAGCGAGCCTGCTCGCGATGGGGCCGGTATAGGCGACAGAATCAGCAGGCTGGTCTTTACTCTGAAGCGCGAACCCTCTCAATTGCCAAGGAGAAAGAGCATGTCCGGATGGTACGAATTGAGCAAAACCAGCAGCGGCCAGTTTCGGTTTGTATTAAAAGCAGCCAATGCCGAAACCATTCTGGCCAGCGAGCATTACACCACCCGCAGCGCAGCCGACAACGGCATTGCCTCGGTGCAAAAAAATAGCCCGCTGGATGAACGCTACGAGAAAAAGACCACCAAGGATGGCCATCCTTACTTTAACCTCAAGGCCGCCAACCACGAAATCATCGGCAGCAGCGAAGCCTATTCCTCCGAGGCCGCACTGGAAAAAGGCATCGCCAGTGTCAAGGCCAACGGGCCGACCACCGTGATCAAGGACAAGACCTTGCCGGTGCTCTGACCACAACATCAAACTCAACACAAAACCTGTGGGAGCGGGCTTGCTCGCGAAAGCGGTGCATCAGACGACATTGATGTCGATTGACACGGCCACTTCGCGAGCAAGCCCGCTCCCACAGGGAATTTGTGTACACCGTAGATCCGACGATGGCGTCAGCCGCTCCGGCACTAAACCTCGACGGGAACGGTGAGCTTCGGACTACCCAGCACATGCGTCTTCGAGTCAAAAAACCGCAACTTTGACCCTGTCCCCTCAAACACCTTCGCGTAATGCCGCTTCTGATGCTGGATAAACGCCTTGCTGCGCGGATAAATCGAGATCGCCACCATCGTCGGTTTTGCCTGGCGCAGCGCATGAACGATATGGCTGTCCTGCTCACCCAACGCATGACCAAACACGCACAACCCGTCGCCATGCCCCAATAACTGGTCATAACAAAACGACAGATAATCCGAGCTGCGAATGGTTTTGAGCTTGTCCTGCGCCGGCCCTTCGTTCACAAACAGCGGCACGTCATCCAGCGTCTTGATCGTATTGTTGATCGCGAAACTACCGAGCAACGTGCCCTCGGTTGACATCAGTTTGCGCGCCGTACCGTCCTGATTGCGCACCAGATGCAAACCACCGTGCAGGTACAGCAAGCGGGTTTTATCGGTCGCCGTGGCGCTCAGGTCAAAGCCCGGCTCGGTGCCCTGGAACAGGTCGGTGATCCCGTCCGTTTGATGCTGGATCGACCAGTAATTGAGCAGATCATAGTTGGTGGTAAACACCGTCCGATAGTTGCCCAGCTCTTGGCTGATGGTCGCCAGCGTCGAAGGCACCACCAGCCGCCACGGAATATGCACGGCGTGCACGGTGTTGATCAGCGCTTCCTTGATCGCGTAATAGCGATTGCGCGGTGCGGCGGAGCTGACGGCCAGCGCCTTGTTGACCCGGCTGGTGGTTTTCAGCGCGCTCAGGACTTGTTCGAAACTTCGCGTCTGCATCGCCTCGAACACGCTCAGCTCGGATTGGCTCAGGGGTTTTTCTTCAACGGTGCGCGCATTCTCGAACAGCGAGTCGTAACCAAAATCGTCCCACACTGCGCGGCTGGCGCCGTTGCCTACCAGCAAGCCGCTGAACGAGGCGGTGGCGCGCAAGGCGTTCCAGTCTTCAAGTTGGGCATCAACATCCTGGAAATCGGTCATTGCGGTGGTCGTCTCGAAGCAAAGGGGCTAATGGGCGGCGACTTTATCACGGCCGGGCATCGAGTCAGATCAACATGTGTTTTGGCGAATCGGCGCGAGCATCACGCAGAGCATCGCGGCCATTGCCAGTAACGTGCAGAGCAGCGACAGCGGCCACGCCTGCGCACTGGCGATCAGGCTGGCGATGCCGCCAATCACGGCTGCCATCAGTTGATGAATAAAGCCACTCAGGGCCATCGCATAGGCACCGCCGACCGGTGATCCGTCGTTGGCCAGCGACAGGCTGATCGGGTAGGTCAGCGACTGCCCGAACACCGCCACGCAATAGGGCAACCAGAACAGTAGCGCAATGGAAGTGCCGGCCACGCTGCCCAGCAACATCATGCTGCTGCCGGCCAGCAGCAGCCCGACACCTGCCGTCATCAATCGGCGCTGACCGGTGCGCAGTACCAAGCCATTAACCGCCAACGCCCCCAGGAAATACGCCGCGCTGATCGGCCAGCCCAGCAGCCCGTATTCCACGGCCGTCCAATTGTACGGACCTTGCAGAATCAACGGCGCAGCGGTGTTGAAGGCGACGATCACCCCATAACCCAGTCCGCCGGTGAGGGCCGGCAGCAGGAAGGCATGATCGCGCAGGATGCGCCCGTAACTCGGCCATGCAGACGACTGCACGTTGTCCTCGATCAGCAGCGCAAACGGGACCCGCGCCACAACCGTTGCCATCAACAGGCTCGCGCCCCCCAGCAGATAGAAGATCGCTGGCCAGCCCAGCGCCACCTGAATAACCGACCCCACGTACTGGCCGATGCCCAGCGCCACCACGAATGAAATCGAAATCCACGACAACGCCTTTGCCAGCAGATCGCCGCGAAAGTTATCGCGGATCAGCACCCGGGCCATCACCGAAATTCCGCTGGCGCCGATGCCCTGAGTCAGTCGAATCATCAGGAACGCTTCAAGTGTCTGGCCCAGCGGCAGGGCAAGGTTGCCCAGCCCATAAATGCCCAGCGCCGCGAGCAGTACCGGTTTGCGACCAATGCGCTGACCGAGGCTGCCCCAGAACAACATCGGCAGCGCCATCCCGATCAAATACACCGCCAGGCCCCAGGACACCTGCGAGGCGTCGGCGGACAGATACCGAGCCATCTCCGGCAGCGCCGGCAGGTAAATGCTCATGCCCAATTGAGCAAGAAAAACCGTGATGCAGGTGACGAGGAGGGTGGTTTGACTCTTCATGACATCTTCCCTGGTATTCAATCGCCGACGACACCGGAGGGTGTGCATAAAAGTTCGGTGACGAGCTGACAAAAGTGGCGGATCAGCATCGGTTCCATGTCAGCCCGCAAGGTGATTCTCAGAGCGGCCTTGCCTTGTGCGACCACCGGGAAAAACACCGCCGAGGTTAAGAAACCGAGGTTGGCCAATTCGATGGCGATGCGGTTGGCCCGCGCCGCTTCACCGCAGTGAATCAAGCGAATCGCCATGTTGCTGCCGTGCTGTGCGGTGCGGATCAGGCTGTCAAAGAACCGGATATTAACCTGAAGTTTTTCCTGTAACGCGGCAAATGCCGGCGTGTAATGCAACTGGATGGAGGCTCTGCCCGCACCGATGGCCGCGCTGTTCAGGCTTTGCGACCAATTGCTGGGGCCGCCGTAGCGTTGGATCAGCTTCTTCTGCCGTTCAGTGCCCAGCATCACCAGCCCGCCGCTGGCGCCGAAGGACTTGGCCAGTGAGGCAACGATCAGGCCGTCATCTTCCAGTGCCTGAAACCTGGGGCGCACCAGGCCGGCACCGAATGTGCCGACGGCGGACAGCGCGTGGGAGTCGTCGAGGTAGAGAAACAAACCATAACGGTCCTTCAGGTACAAAAGACTGTCCATGTCGGCGACTCCGCCCATGCTGTATGCACCGTCGGCGACATACGCGACCCTGGTGTTTTGCTGGCACTGCGTTTCGAGGAAATCCATGTCGTTGTGTGGACCGGTTACGACCCTGGTTTCGTCGGCGCAGGCGGCCTTGAGGTGATTCATCGAATAATGTGCCAACCGGTCAAACACCATCACTGGTGGCCGGTTTTCGGTGAACACGCCGCTGGCCAGCAGCGGCAGGATGCCGGCACTCGCCGCGCTGCACGACAAGGTGCTCAGGCAGGTGGCGCCGAACAACGCTGACAGCTCGGTTTCGTACTGTTCGAGGATCGCCAGTTTGCAGCGGTTTTTTGAGTTGGCGACGCGCAGGGTGCCGGTTTCCCACAAGGTGGTCATGGCGCCGTCGAGCAGGTCGGGATGATGATCCAGGCCCAGGTATGAGGTGGTGCAGAAGTGATGAAACGCACGTCCGTGCTGGTCAACCATGCGGTTGCTGCTTCTGATCTCGACATTCAGCTCCGCGACCTTTCCGGCTTCTGCGATTTGCCAGTCGTGATCGGCCAGCGCGATCAGTTTTCGATAGTTGGTGTAGATATTTGCCGCGTGGGTAGTCTGGTCCATTTGAGGTGTCTGTCCTTGAGTGGTGAGGCCGTCCGTGTGTGTTGCCAGACTTTACAGAGTGCGACGTTGACGCTGAATCGGCCGTTTCCGCTTCGGTCGAGTGTTACAAGAGATTTATGTGTAGGACACCGGCTGTGTGGATGTGAGGCAAAACCCGGTTATCCTGCCCATTCAGCCGCACAGAGTCATCGAGCCATGCTGCAAAAAAGCCTGATCCGCCGTCTCGACCTGCTCACCCTCCAGCTGTTCGTCGCCGTGCACGAAGAGGGCACGCTGACCCGTGCTGCTGCGCGTGAATCCATTGCGGTGTCAGCGGCCAGCAAGCGCTTGATGGAGCTGGAAGTGGCTCTGGGGATCAGTCTGTTCGTGCGCCAGGCCAAAGGCATGACCCTGACACCGGCCGGCGAAACCTTGCTGCATCATGCCCGACAGATGCTGTTCAACGTTGAGAAAATGGGCCTTGAACTGGGCGAACACAGCCACGGCATTCGCGGCTATGTACGTATGCTCGCCAATCTGTCGGCGATCAAGCAGTCGCTGATTATCGTCCCGCCACCGTTTCACATTCCGTCGTTTACGTTTGTGTTGGTCTGGCATAAGCGGCGGGGTGGGGATCAGGCGTTGAACTGGTTGAATGGGCGGTTTGGCGAGGGAATAGTGCGCGGTTGATGATTGTGGCGTGGGCGCTGGGATAGACTGGCGGGCATTCGCTCATTGGTTCATCAGGACTACCCATGACCCCATCGCTGCTAATGGCTGTTCTCGCCTCGGGTTTCATCTACGGCATCACGCCGGGGCCGGGTGTGTTGGCGGTGTTCGGCATTGGTGCTGCGCGCGGTCGGCGAGCCGGGGCGGGATTTTTGTGCGGGCATTTGCTCGGGGATGTGGTCTGGTGCAGCACCGCGTTGATTGCGATTGTCGGGGCGAGGGAAATTGGCAGCACGGCGTTCGATGTCTTGGGTGTGCTCAGTGGCCTCTATTTGTTCTGGCTCGGTTTGCGTGCTGTACGGGCGCAACGCAGCAGTGCCGAGGCGCCTCAAGGCCCGGCTCGACAGCCGTTCTGGCACGGCATTCTGTTCGGTTTGACCAATCCCAAGGCTTACCCGGTGGCGGTGGCGACGTTCACGGCGCTGTTGTCCAGCCGCGCGGAGCTGCTGCACTGGTCGATGTTGCCGTGGTTGATCGTCCTGAGTTTCGTCGGTGGCCTGATCGCTTACGCTATCCTTATCGGTATTGTGGGTGCACGGCAGGTTCGGACCTTGTATCAGCGTCATGAACTGGCGATCACCCGATTGTGCGGGGTGATGTTTATCGGTTTTGCCATTAACGCTCTGGCGCACGCGTTGCCGGGGCTGGTCACGAACAAGGCTTGAAACTAGAGCAGGTCTCTATGGCAAACAGAAACTCCGCGCCGCTGGCGAGCTACATCGATTTATTGCTGGACGCCGTTTGTGCGGTGGACAAGCAAGGTCGCTTTGTATTTGTCAGCGCGGCTTTCGAGCGCATATTCGGTTACACCCCCGACGAGATGATCGGCCAGTCGATGATCGATCTGGTGCATCCTGCCGATCGTAAGCGCACGCTCGACGCCGCAAAGGAAATTATGGGCGGTGAGCCCCAGTTCAATTTTGAAAACCGCTACCTGCGCAAGGACGGCCAAGTGGTGCATATCCTCTGGACAGCGCGCTGGTCGGAAGTCGATCAGCTGCGCATCGCTGTGGCCCGGGACATCACCGAACGCAAGCAGGCCGAATCTCGGCAAGCGGCGTTGTATGCGATCTCCGAAGCGGCCCACGCGGCGGAAGATTTACTGACGTTGTTCAAACGCGTTCACTTGATCATCGGCGAATGGCTGCCCGCGCTGAGTTTCTCCGTAGCGCTGTATGACGAACACTGCGGGCAGCTGAATTTCCCTTATCACGTCGGAGACGATGAACTGCAACCCGAGCTGCCAGGCACCATGACCGGGCGCCTGTGTACGGAAGTGATCCGCAGCGGTCAGCCGATTTTACTGACCCCGGAACAGGACTATTCGCACGCAGGCTTCGAGATGTCGGTCGAAGGCCCGAATTCGCAGTGCTGGCTGGGTGTGCCACTGAACTCGAAAAACGGCACCATCGGCGCGCTCATCGTCAAAAGCGTACTGGGGGGCGAGCGCTACACGGAGCAGGACAAGGAGCTGTTGCAATACGTCTGCGCGCAGGTCGCGACGGCCATCGAGCGCAAGCAATTGCATGCCAGGCTGCAGCAGATGGCGCAGTACGACCAACTGACTCAACTGCCCAATCGCGGGCTGTTGCGTGATCGTCTCAAGGCTTCATTGGCGCTGGCTCGGGCAGATGGCGGGCGAATGGCATTGCTGTACGTTGACCTCGATCGTTTCAAGGACGTCAACGACACCCACGGCCATGTGGTGGGCGATATGCTTTTGCAAGCGGTGGCCAATCGACTAAAGGGTTGCGTACGCGAAACTGACACCGTGGCACGCATCGGCGGCGACGAGTTTGTGGTGTTGTTGCACAGCATCCACGCTTCGGAAGACGCCGGCAGGGTGTCGGAAAAAATCCTTCAGGTACTGGCGCAGCCGCTGCGTCTGGACGGGCACAACCTGAACATCCATATCAGCATCGGTGTCGCCCATTTCCCTGAACACGGCACCGAAGAACAGCAGTTGCTCAGGCATGCCGACGAGGCCATGTACACCGCTAAACGCCAGCATCATCTGCGGCTCGAAGTCTGAAACTGCGCCGCCGTTCGTCGCTGCGTTTTCAGCTTTTCTAAACCTTTTGGGGCTCGTCGATTCTGATTTTAGGCGGGCTGTTGCTCGCCTGGGTCATAACCAAGAGGTAGAGAATCATGCCTAACTCAAGAAACTCGAACTCGGGAAACTTCGCCAACGATCGAACGAAGGCGTCTGAAGCCGGTCGGAAAGGTGGGAAAACCACCACCACGACTGTTGATAAAGACTCTTCGAAACCCGAAATGGGCCGCAAAGGTGGTCAGAAATCCAAGTAGTGGTGGTGATTGAGAGGCGGGGGCGAAAGCTCCCGCTTGAATTTTTTTACAAGGAGGGCGCGACCATGAACAGGATGGCCACCCGAATACGTCATACAGGTTTTGTCACGTTACTGGGCCTTTGTGCCAGCAGCGCTTTTGCCCAGTCCCCCGCAGAATTCATCAACGAGACTTCGGCCCAAAGCATGGCCGACATTGAAGCCAGTCGCCTGGCACACCAAAAAACCGAATCCAAAGAGGTCAAGGACTACACCATCGTCGTCATCAACGACCGCACTACAGCTAACCAGCACTTGGCAAAAATCGCCAAACAACTGGATTTGCCAGTAGCCCCGCGGGAGGAAGTGGTCGAGAAGGCCAAAGCCTTGATGCCGCAAGTGCTGGACGGTGCAACCTTTGATCAGGCCTACGCCGCGAGTCAGGTGAAAACCACCCAGGCAGCCATCGAACAACTTCAGCAGGAAGCGCAGAGCACCGACGTGCCGGAAATCAAAGCCTTCGCTGAAGAAAACCTGCCCAAACTGCAAAACCATCTGCAAATGGCCAGGGCGTTGCAAGCGGGCCGCTAGCGGCCTTTAAAGCAAACGGCGCGTTCACATCACGCGCCGTTTTTTTGCTTAGCACTCATTCAAATTTTGTTTGTGATGGCTCGACGACGCCAGCCCCGCCAGGTCATGCACCTCGTTTTCCCCCATGGCGCGGTAGTACTTGCGCAGCGCCTCCAATTGTTTGAGGTCCAGTATCTCTAGCCCCAGCATCGCGTTCTTTGCCTCTTTGTTCACCCGCAACAACTCGTCGATTTTCAAATGCAGGATGTCGGTATCGCGGTTCTGCGTGTTCTGGATCAGGAACACCATCAGGAACGTGATGATCGTTGTGGATGTGTTGATGACCAATTGCCAGGTGTCGTTGAAACCAAAAACCGGCCCGCTCAAGCCCCACAGCGCAATAAGAATCAGCGCCGCCATAAAGGTCTTGGGACTGCCGGCCCACAGGGCGAGTTTCTGCGAGATTTTTGCGAATTTCATTGCCGTGTTCCTTATAGGGATGCGCCTGAATTTCAGACAGCGACGGCGTATTGAAAATTCTACTTACATTCCTGCATTCAATAGCGACACGAGTTTTTTAGCAGCTGGCGAAGCCTGCGTCGGTTGGTCCGAGCTCGGGCGTAGCAGTCGTGAAATCATGCGGCACGGCGTTTCAGGGAGACCGAGAACGCAGGGGTGCGACTGCTGCACAGTCGGACGCAGGCCTCGCCAGTTGCTACATAGTGCGTCTAGGCAGTGAGCGTTATTTCAACCGCCCAACTGAAGTAACCCAACGCTTCGCAGCTTTTATTGATCAGCATGAAATTCAGTTCACACCTCTCCACACCGGAGGACAGTCGAGTGCATTGCCAGTAATAGTCATCCGCCTTGTGGTTTTCCGGTTCGGTCGGGTTCGCAGGGTCTGGCGCAGGCAACGTCAGGTTGTCATGGACCACCAACTCGGGCGAAGACAGTACGCCGGCATCGCCCACCGACATCTCGTAAAACACCACGCTGTGTTCGGCGAGCAAACTGACGGTTCTTGCACGGATACGGAATGTCGTCCCGTTATCTGCGTTAAATGTGATTTTGCTGTCATTTATTGCATTTATTGCATTTATTGCATTTAGTAGTCCGCCAATGGCAAAGATAAATCCATCTTCAATCACCGTCGGTAATTGTGGCTTTAGACTGGGTTGCGGATAGCGTGAAAGCAGTGATTCGGCATCGACGATCAGCAATACATTGTTTACGGTCGCGACGCTGGATAAAGGCGACTTGATCGATTCGGAAGTCATCATGGATTCCTTTCATGATGTTGGCACATGACGGCAGCCGCTTCGGTTCATGCAAGACATCCCGTTCCTGTCGAGGCGGCAAAGCTTCGGCAAGCCCCTTGTTGCCAAGGGGCCAGATTATCGTCAATTACGGATGGTGATGAACGGGTCCCACGAACAGCAGCCGACGATCTTGCAATCGCGATCCACGATCAGGAAGTGGAAGTGGTAGGTCACGCTGCCGCACGAAAGTGTCTCCGAAGACCAATAATGGTTATCGACTTTCTGACAGCTCGGCACCGAAGGATTGCTGGTGTTGGGGACGGCAACGCAAGCAGTGGCCTTGCGCGGCGTGGGGTTGGAGATCAGCTCGTTGCCGACATTGCCGATGAACTTGTAGAAAATCACGGCGGTTTCAAAGCTCTGTGACAGGCTTGTTTCCCGCCAGCGAATCAAGTCGCCCACTTGAGCTTTCAAGTTCAATTCGCCACCGGCCTGGCCACTCACCACATTATTTTGATTGGTGACCATGTACACGTGATTGACGTCGATCAACGTCGGCGCGGCGGGATTTTTGCTGATGTTTGGGTAGTTTTTCAGAATGGTTTCGGTATCGATTGAAACCAGTACATCCGTGACTCGTGACATGGTAAAGCTCCTTTTTCATAGTGAACGCCTGGCATCTTTCCAGGCGTAACAACGATTGCTTGCCTTGCGGTCGTTGCGCAAACACTACGGGCGGAATCCACCTGTCACGGAGATGAGCTGGCCTTGCTCCTTGCGTGAAAACCAACAGGTTCGGGTTCCTTCCGACGGGCCGCGATTGGACTATAGATGCGATATTCCAGCTGTCAAAATCGCTTTATGGCTTGATCGACGAACGGTCAAGGTTTTGTGTTCGCCCAAGGTCTTGATAGAGCAGTGTGCGCCGGTCGAGGTATCGTATCGGACCGGTTGGCAGCCTTTGGCCCACAACAATGCACTGACAGGAGAACACAATGAGTTGGTCCGCCAAACAATACGTCGCTTTTGAAGATGAACGCACACGCCCGGCGCGTGACCTGCTCGCCGCCATCCCGCCCGTGGACGTGCGCTCGGCAATCGACATTGGTTGTGGTCCCGGTAATTCGACCGAGTTGCTGGTCGAGCGCTTTACCAACGCCACGGTGCGTGGCGTCGACAGTTCGACCGACATGATCGAGGCCGCTCGCAAGCGCCTGCCAAACCTGCAGTTCGACACCGTTGATATCGGAACCTGGAACGATAGCGGCCCATTTGACGTGATATTCGCCAACGCAGTGTTGCAGTGGTTACCCGATCACGCGACGTTACTGCCTTCGCTGGCAGACAAGTTGACCCAGGGCGGCAGCCTGGCCATTCAGATGCCCGACAACCTCAATGAGCCATCCCATCGACTGATGCGCGAAGTGGCCGCCGAGGGCCCGTGGGCCAGCAAACTGGCGGACGCCGCCGGACAACGTACAGAGATGGCGAGCGCTAGCGATTACTATTCGATGCTGCGACCGCACTGTGCTCGTGTCGATGTGTGGCGCACCACTTACCATCATCCGCTGGCGGGCGGGGCGTCGGGCGTGGTCGAGTGGTTCAAGGGCAGCGGTTTGCGGCCGTTTCTTGAACCGCTGGATGATTCGGAAAAGGCGCTATACCTCAAGCAATACCATGCCGCGATTGAGCAGGCTTATCCGACGCTGAGCGATGGTTCGGTGCTGTTGCCGTTTCCACGGTTGTTTATTGTCGCGACTCGGTAAGGGGTAATAGTCGGCCACGAAACGCAAAGGACGCCCCGAAAGGCGCCCGCTATCACGTCAGGATGGTTCCGCATCCATGCGTCGAGCGATGACGTCCAGCACATCGCAACCGTCACGCAAGGACACACAGCAGAGCAATGCAAAGTCGCTGAGGATGACCGAGTCGGTGGTGATGTCACCTCGCATGGCGAGGTTTTCGAGGATCTGCGTCACGGCCCGAATTCTGTAACTGGCCGTGCTGAGCAGAGAGTGCAGCGGTTGGGTGGTGTTGACGAACAGCGAGGGTAAATCGTCGGCGTTGCTGGTTAGAGCCATGTATTCATTCATAAGTGATCACCATGATAGGAAGAAGACATACCACTCAATCGTCGCCAAACAATAGGGTGGTAGCTGTACGCGGGTTGGCGAACCGGGCCATGGTAAAAACCGGCAGACCCGAAGGTCTCCCACGCACAGCCACCAAAAAAAGCGCAGCACAGTGCAGTCAGAAAATGCTCCGAAAAAACTCGGAGGTTTCTGAATCGTTGTCATCGAGTCGCCAAACCCGATACGCCATTTGGGCGCGGATCGGACTATAGGCCTCGTGACAAAAACACAGCAATGCGCAAGTGTACGGACAATTCCCAGTGTCGTGTAGGACGTTGCCTTTTCGAAAGTTGGTCACTTTCGTGCCACCAGTGAATGGGTGATCGGCACCTGATTTGGCAGGCGTTGACTGGCAGCCCACACAAATTCCGCCCACAAAAAAACCGGTCACTAAGGACTAATGCCGATCAGTTAAGTCATAACTCGATCCGTAGCAGCTGGCGAAGCC
>NZ_JBFULH010000073.1:0-15070 GCF_056400445.1 Pseudomonas sp. P5_B2
CCCTGTGGGTATGTCATTCAACGATGATGTTGACTGATCCACCGCAATCGCGAGCAGGCTCACTCCTACAGTTGTTTTGTGAACCCCTCTAGTTCAGCGTCCCGACTTGAACCCATCCACTACTCGGCGCATCTTTATTACTTGTCGCAAAACAAGAATAAGGAACCGTCATGTTCGATATCAGCACGTTCCCCAAAGCCGATGCCGTGCGCCGGGCTGCGAATTTAAGTCAAGACGACTATCACCGCCTGTATCGCGAATCCATCGAACACCCCACTACCTTCTGGGCCGAACAAGCCACGCGCTTTCTCGATTGGTTCAAGCCGTGGGACACCGTCCAGCGCTACAACCTGAATATCGGCGAAGCCAGCTGGTTTGCCGGCGGCAAGTTGAACGTCAGTTACAACTGCATCGACCGTCATCTGGAACAGCGCGGCGATCAGGTCGCGATCATCTGGGAAGGCGACGACCCCGCCGAATCCGCGCAAATCACTTACAAAAAACTCCATCACAACGTCTGTCGCCTGGCCAACGTACTCAAAAGCCGTGGCGTGAAGAAAGGCGATCGCGTCTGCATTTACATGCCGATGATCCCCGAAGCCGCTTACGCCATGCTCGCCTGCACGCGAATCGGTGCAGTGCATTCGGTGGTCTTTGGCGGATTCTCCCCGGACTCTGTGCGCGACCGGATTCTTGATGCCGATTGCCGCACCGTGATCACCGCCGACGAAGGCGTGCGCGGGGGCAAAGTCGTGCCCCTGAAGGAAAAAGTCGACAAGGCGCTGGAGAGTTGCCCGAACGTCAGTACGGTGATCGTGGTCGAGCGCACACAAGGCGAAGTGAAATGGGTGGAAGGTCGTGACCTTTGGTATCACCACGCCTTGCGCGACGTCAGCGACGATTGCCCGCCGGAGCCGATGGGTGCCGAAGACCCGCTGTTCATCCTCTACACCTCCGGCAGCACCGGAAAACCCAAGGGCGTGCTGCACACCACCGGCGGTTACCTGCTGCAAGCCGCGATGACTTTCAAATACGTGCTCGACTACCGCGATGACGAAGTGTTCTGGTGCACCGCCGATGTCGGCTGGGTCACCGGCCACAGTTACATCGTCTACGGTCCGCTGGCCAACGGCGCGACCACGCTGATCTTCGAAGGCGTGCCGAGTTATCCGAGCAGCTCGCGCTTCTGGCAGGTCATCGACAAACACCACGTCAACATTTTCTACACGGCGCCGACCGCACTGCGTTCGCTGATGCGCGAAGGGCCAGAACCGTTGAAGGAAACTTCGCGGGCCAGCCTCAGGTTGCTCGGCACTGTCGGTGAGCCGATCAACCCGGAGGCGTGGGAGTGGTACTTCAATGTTGTCGGCGAACAGCGCTGCCCGATTGTCGATACCTGGTGGCAGACCGAAACTGGCGGCATCATGATCAGCCCGCTGGTCAGCGCGCAACGGATCAAACCCGGCTGCGCCACGCAACCGATGTTCGGCGTACAACCGGTGTTGCTCGATGAAACGGGCAAAGAAATCAAAGGCGCCGGCAGCGGCGTGCTGGCGATCAAGTCCAGCTGGCCTGCGCAGATCCGCAGCGTCTACGGCGACCCGCAACGCATGGTCGACACCTATTTCAAACCCTACCCCGGTTACTACTTCACCGGCGACGGCGCACGACGGGACGAGGACGGCGATTACTGGATCACCGGGCGCATCGACGACGTGATCAACGTCTCCGGGCACCGTATCGGCACCGCCGAGGTGGAAAGTGCCCTGGTGCTGCATGACAGCATCGCCGAAGCCGCCGTGGTCGGTTACCCCCACGACCTCAAAGGCCAGGGCATCTACGCCTTCGTCACGCCCATGAACGGCACAGTCCCCGACGACGAACTGAAGAAAGTGCTGCTGGCCCATGTCAGCAAGGAAATCGGCAGCTTCGCCAAACCGGACTTGATCCAATGGGCCCCGGCCTTGCCGAAAACCCGTTCGGGCAAGATCATGCGACGTATCCTGCGCAAAATCGCCTGCAACGAACTGGACACGTTGGGTGATACGTCGACCTTGGCCGACCCGAGCGTTGTTCAGGATCTGGTCGATAAACGCCTGAACCAATAAGCCGCGCGCGGTCAGCAATGGCCGCGTTTTATTTTCGCCACTGAGTCGCCATGGAATTCATCCGTACCCGCATCGAAACCCAGATCATGAGCCTGACCGGTCTGTCCCTCGGCAAGCTCGATCTGGAAAATCCCAAGGGCGATCCCGGCCTGTTCGGCCCCGACTCGGTGAGTTGGCAAGTGCATGGCGATTTCAGCAGCATGCTGATCGGCGGCATCAGTGCTCTGATGCTGCAAGCCTTGCATCCATTGGCCCTGGCAGGGGTCTGGGATCATTCGAATTTTCGCGAGGACATGCTTGGCCGCCTGCGTCGCACCRGGCAGTTTATCTCCGGCACCACGTTTGGCTCACGAAAGGATGCCGACTGGCTGATCGAGAAAGTCCGCACCATCCACCTGCAAGTGACGGGCAATGCGCCGGACGGGCGCCCCTATGCGGCCAGTGATCCGGACCTGCTGACCTGGGTGCATGTGGCCGAGGTCAGTAACTTTCTGGCCGCGCATTTGCGTTATCGCAATCCGAATCTGTCACTGGCCGATCAGGACCGTTACTACGGGGAAATCGCGTTGATCGCCGAGCGACTGGGCGCCCGTAATGTGCCCCGCTCGCGGCAAGAAATAGCGAAATACCTTGAGCGCATTCGCCCCCAGTTGCTGTGCGATTCACGCAGCCGCGAAGTCTTGCGACTGTTGCTGAACGCCCCCTCCCCCAGTCGTCTGGCCAAGCCTTTCGGCGGCTTGATGATGCAGGCCGGCATCGATCTGTTACCGGACTGGGCCAGTGACATGCTCGGCGTCAGGCAAAACCCGTTGCAACGTAAATTGATCCGCACCAGCGTCAATCGCAGTGCACCGATGCTGCGCTGGGCGGTGCGCAATGGTTCGGTGCAGCGGGCGAAGCGGAGGATGGGGTTGCTCCCTTGAAAAGCTAAAAGCTTCGCGAGCAAGCCCGCWCCCACASTGKATTTGTGTAGTACCCAAGATAGGTGGCCGACACAAATACACTGTGGGTGCGGGCTTGCTCGCGAAGGCAGCACCTCGGTGTGCTGCCAAACTGTTAAACTCCCGCGCCCAATTCCCTCCTTGCAAGGCGCCCAGCATGTCTTCCTTGAATCAGGCGCTGCGCGCCGCCCTCGAACATCGCCAGGACCTGCTAGCCGAACTGCATCAGCAAGGCACCGATTGCTATCGCCTGTTCCACGGCAGCCAGGAAGGCGCCGGCGGCCTGACCATCGACCGCTATGGCCCGCAGCTGCTGGTGCAAAGCTTTCACCAAGCGCTGGAACGCGACGTGCTGCTGCACCTGCACGAGGCGATCAACCAGCATTTGGGGCTCGACACCCTGCTGGTCTACAACGACCGCTCACGGGGCAATTCGCGCATCGACCGTGAAGACACGGTCTACCGTGCCGATGAGGCGGCGCTGGAGGATTTGGTCGGCCACGAATGGGGTCTGAACTACCGGGTTCGCGGGCGTCACGCCGGTCAGGACCCGCTGCTGTTCCTCGACCTGCGCAATACCCGTGGCTGGGTCAAATCCCACAGCCAAAACAAAAGCGTACTGAACCTGTTTGCGTATACCTGTGGCGTAGGGCTGAGTGCGGCGGCCGGTGGTGCCCGTGAGGTGTGCAACCTGGATTTCGCCGAGGGCAACCTGGCAGTCGGCCGTGAAAACGGTCTGCTCAATCCGCAGTTGCCAGCCATGCAATTCGTCCAGTCCGATTACTTCCCGGCGATCCGTCAACTGGCGGGCCTGCCCATCACTCAACGGCGCGGGCAGAAACTGCCGAGCTACCAACGCCTTGAACAGCGCCAGTACGACCTGGTGCTGCTCGACCCTCCCGCCTGGGCCAAGAGTGCTTTCGGCACCGTCGACCTGCTGCGCGACTACCAGAGCCTGCTCAAGCCCGCGCTGCTGACCACCGCCGACAATGGCGTGCTGATCTGCTGCAACAACCTGGCAAAGGTCAGCATGGACGACTGGCGCGAACAGGTGCTGCGTTGCGCAGAGAAAGCCGGGCGACCGGTGCGCGAGTGGACGGTGATGACACCTGGCGCTGATTTTCCGTCGATGGATCAGCAGCCGCCGCTGAAAACGCTGATTCTGCAGCTCTGACTTTCCCCCGAAAATTCAGACAATTCCTGCAAAGCGTGGTCATTTCGGAACTGCAATCGCATGCCATACTCCAAGGCACTCCGATCCAGACAGATGAAGCCACACATGCCCAAAGGATTGATTCGCGCCATCGGCGCCTTGTTGACTGCTCTGGCCCTCTACAGCTTGCTGGGGTTTCTGATTTTACCGGGTATCGCGTTGCGGGTTGCCAACCAACAATTGGCCCATTACGCCACGGTGCCCGCCCACCTCCAGCGGATCGAACTCAACCCGTTCAGCCTCGAAGTCACTCTTTGGGGGCTGGTCATCGGCGAGCCGGGCAAAGAGCAGGTAGGCTTCGAACGCCTGTACGCCAACCTGCAACTCGACAGTCTCTGGACCAAGGCCGTGCATTTGTCCGAGATCGAACTGGACAAAGCAAAGACTGAAATTCTCTTCGGCAAGGACGGCCAGCTCAACCTGCTCGGGCTATTCAAACTGCCCACGAGTGAACCGACGCCTGTCGACCCGGACGCCAAGCCGTTTCCGCTGCGCGTGGAGCGGATCAATCTGGTCGACGGCTCGGTGCACTTCCAGGACCTGCGCCCCAGCGAACCCATCGAATTTCTCTACGACAAACTCGATCTTGAGCTGAAACACCTCAGCACCCTGCCCGACGACAGCGCCGACATGACGTTGGTGGCCATTGGACCGGCCGGTGGGCAAGTCGACTGGACCGGCAACTTCAGCCTGATCCCACTCGCCTCCGAAGGTAAGCTGAAAATCACTGACGGCAAAATGAAATCCTTTTGGCCTTACGTGCGCGACGCGGTGCCATTGGATCTCGAAAGTGGCGTCCTCAGCCTCAGCACCGACTACAAACTCAACCTGTCCAAAAAAACCGAACTGCTCCTGAGTAATCTCGCTGTCAGCGTCGCGCCTTTCGCGATCAAGGCCCCGGACGGCCGACCTTTGGCGAAGCTCGCACGCTTGGACATCAGCGAAACCACTGTCGACCTAGCCAAGCAACTCGTGGTGGTCGGCAAGATTCGCAGCCAAAAGCTGGAAACCTGGGCCGCCCTCGAGGCCGACGGGCAACTCGACTGGCAGAAGCTGTTCGCCAGCCAGCCGTCCAAACCCGCCGCCAAGGCCAAGGCTGAACCCGCCAGTACGCCAGCGGCAGCCGACTCACCGCAACCTGACCCGACACCACCGGGCAAACCGTGGCAAGTGTTGATCAAAGACGTGCAATTGCGTGATTCCCAGGTGCACCTGGCCGACCGCAAGGCGCAACCCGCAGTGGCGCTGGAAGTCGGACCGTTGAATCTGGATCTACAGAACTTCGACAGCCTTAACGGTTCGCCTTTTAATCTCAAGCTCGACACCGGCGTGGGCAAACAAGGCAAGATTCTGGCTGATGGCGTGGTCAATCTCGCCCCGGTCAGCGCCAAGCTGAAGGTGCAGACTAAAGACATCGACCTGCGTGTCGCCCAGTCGTACATCACCCCATTCATGCGCCTGGAACTGCGTAGCGGTATGCTCGGCAGTGATCTGGCGGTCGATCTGAAAAGCACTGAACCGTTGGCATTCAGCGTCACTGGACGCGCTCAAGTCGATCAGTTACATACCCTCGACACCCTTAAAACCCGCGACTTCCTCAAGTGGCAACAGCTGGTGCTCGAAGGCCTGAACTATCAGCACGGTGACAGCCTGTCGATCGACAAGGTCAACCTGTTCCAGCCTTATGCCCGCTTCATGATCAACGAAGATCGCACCACCAACATCGATGACCTGTTGATCCCGCAACCGCCCGATACCGGCGCAAAAACCACAGCCGCCAAACCGGCCAGCAACAACAAACCACTGGGCATTCACATCGGCGGCATCGCCATCAACGACGGTTCGGGCAACTTCGCCGACTTCAGCCTGACACCGAACTTCGCCACCGCCGTGCAACAGCTCAACGGGCAGATCGGCACCATTGACAGTCGCCAGGCGAAACCAGCCAGCGTGGATATAAAGGGCAAGGTCGATCGTTATGCGCCAGTGACTATCAAGGGCGCGGTCAATCCGTTCGACCCGATGGCCAGCCTGGACATCGCCACCAGTTTCAAACGTGTGGAACTGACCACGCTTACCCCCTACTCCGGCAAGTTTGCCGGCTACCGCATCCGCAAGGGCCGGCTCAATCTCGACCTGCATTACATAATCACCAAAGGCCAGCTCAAAGCCGAAAACAAAGTGGTGGTCGAGCAACTGCAGTTGGGGGAAAAGGTCGACAGCCCGGATGCCGTGAGCTTGCCGCTGAAACTGGCGATTGCCTTGCTCAAGGATGTGGATGGCAAAATTTCCATCGAATTGCCCGTTACTGGCGATCTCAATAATCCGCAGTTCAACGTCATGCCGATTGTCTGGCAAACCCTGCGCAACCTGATCGTCAAAGCGGCCGCAGCGCCGTTCAAAATGATTGGCGGACTGGTCAGTGGTGGTGGTTCCGAAGACTTGGGCACCGTATCGTTCGCACCGGGCTCAAGCAATTTGAGCCCGGAAACCGAAGGTGCGTTGGTCAAACTGTCCCAAGCCTTGAAGGAACGTCCGGCCCTACGTCTGGAAATCGAAGGCACGGCCGCCGCCAGCAGTGACGGCCCACTCATTGCCGAGCAACGCCTGGAGCGTGAATACCAGTACAACTACTACAAAATGCTCCAGCGTCGCGGCGACAAAGTCCCGGCCCAGGCTTCATTGCTGGTGGTCCCGGAAGACGAGAAAGGCGCGCTGCTGGAAGGCATCTACCGCACGCGTCTGAAGACACAGCCACCGGTTGAATGGAAGGACTTGGGCAAGGAAGAACGCACGGTCAAAATGCGCGCCGACGTGATCAAGTTCTGGAGTACCAGTGACGTGCTGTTGCGTCAGTTGGGGCAGGATCGTGCCAGCAGCATCAAGGACTATCTGGTGGACAAAGGCCAGCTCGCCGACGACCGTGTGTACTTCATCGACACCACTCTTGGCAAAGCAGAAAGTGATGGTCGGGTGGTGACTCCGTTGCATCTGGATGCGGAGTGATGCCGAAAGATCGCTGAGTAGCAAGTGAACACCAAAACCTTGAGGCTCACTCCCACAGTTCTATTGGGTTGCCCAAATAGAACAGGCCCCTGACATCATGTCGGGGGCCTGTAATGGCCACATCCCTATGGCCGTTCGCATGAACTCCTAATCCTGAGAAGTGGCAGACGTATTACTCAGCCCGCCCGCCACACCTTCTCCCGGTCCAGGCGAGAAGTCTTGCCTTAGTCGGCTTTCAGGCCGTCAGCGGAAACCGCTGTTACGCCTTTGATTTTCTTGGTAATCGCCACAGCGGTGGCTTTCTGAGCGTCAGTCACTGCAACAGTGGACGACAGGGACACTACACCTTTGTTGGTTTCGACTTTGATATCGGTACCAGGAATGCCTTTTTCGGTCAGCAGGTCGCTTTTGACTTTGGTCGTGATCCAGGTGTCGGAAGTAGCTTCCTGTGCCTTGTCAATTTCACCCGAAGCCAATGTCATCGGTGCTTGAGTGGCAGTGGTCTGCGCGAATGCAGCGTTGGCCAGAGTCAGGGTCAGCGCGGTAGCAGTAGCGGCAGCGATAGCGAACTTCTTCATACGTGTAACTCCTGTTTTTCTTGAAAGTCTGCTGGTTGTCTTCTCAGCAGGGTTACCAGGTATATTGCGAACGCTGTGCCAACTTTGAAACACACGACAAATCGTTATAAATCAATATGTTATAAATATGAGGAATTTTCGAAATCATGCAAAATGCATGACCTGTAAAAACTCTGCATGCAACTTGCGGGTTTTCTCAAAGTTCCTAACACTCTGAATTTTTTGTCTTTTTTCGCAGAAACACGGTATTCGACAAACAAAAAAAGCCCCGCGACCAAAGCAGCGGGGCCGTACTGGATTTCAGCGTTTACGAGGCGGAACTGGTGCAGCCTTTAGGCAAGTAATCCTGGTCAGCGGAACTGACACAAGACCAGCCTTTGGTTGCGTCACGGTTCAACGTAATGGTCTTGCTCAACACTGGCGCCGGGGCATTCAAAATCGTGCAGATGATGGCGCCATTGCCTGTGTCCACAGCACCGGTAACCGCGACGGCGCAATTGCTGGTCGCGGCATTCCCCGCCGGCGCCACGTTGGCAACCGTTGGCGCCTCGCCTTGGTTGATCACATCTTCATAGGGCACCTTCATGGCGGAAATCTCGGCCAGACCTGCCGTCAGCTTCGCCCTGGCCTGATATTTGGAATACATCGGCAGCGCAAACGTCGCAAGAATCCCGATGATTGCCACGACGATCAGCAGTTCGATCAGGGTAAAACCTTTCTGAGTCTTCATAGACAAGCTCCATGCATGAGTCGAAAGCTCATGATCTGAAAGAGCATCAGCACAGCCCATGCCAAGCGCCACGGCCCCTGTTCGCGGGGCGCCGAGTCGAATCAATGACCGTTCCTCCCCCCAGTTACCGCACTATCTGACACTTTTTGTCACCTCACGCCGCGGGTTTGGCTCAGCGCCTTGACTAGGCTATAAGCCATGAAGAATTCAATCGGGTCACCAAGGACTGAACATGTCGGTCAAAGCAGCAAAAACAAATGTCTACGCCTGGGAAGGCACAGACAGGAAAGGCGCCAGAATGACCGGCGAATTGAGCGGCCAAAACCCGGCGTTGATCAAGGCCCAACTGCGCAAGCAAGGCATCAACCCCGGTAAGGTGAGCAAGAAATCCGCTTCGATTTTCAATGTCGGCAAACGCATCAAGGCTCAGGACATCGCCCTGTTCACCCGGCAGATGGCGACCATGATGAAAGCCGGCGTACCGCTGTTGCAGTCGTTCGACATTATCGGTGAAGGCTTCGATAACCCGGCCATGCGCAAACTGGTGGACGAGTTGAAACAAGAAGTCGCGGCGGGCAACAGCTTCGCCGCGTCCCTGCGTAAAAAGCCGCAATATTTCGATGAGCTCTACTGCAACCTGGTGGATGCCGGCGAGCAGGCCGGCGCCCTCGATACGTTGCTGGAACGGGTGGCGACCTATAAGGAAAAGAGCGAAAGCCTCAAGGCAAAAATCAAGAAAGCCATGACCTACCCACTGGCCGTGGTGTTCGTCGCGATCATTGTRACAGGGATTCTGCTGGTCAAGGTGGTGCCGCAGTTCGAGTCGGTGTTCAAAGGTTTTGGTGCCGAACTGCCGGCGTTCACGGTGATGGTCATCGGCCTGTCCGCATTCATGCAGCACTGGTGGTGGGTGATGCTCGGTGTGCTGATCGCGGCGATTTGCGGAGTGCGCCACGCCTTCAAAAAATCCCCGGGCTTTCGCGACTGGCTGGACACCTGGCTGTTGAAGCTGCCACTGATTGGCACGTTGATGTACAAGTCAGCGGTGGCTCGCTACGCACGAACGCTGTCGACCACCTTTGCCGCCGGCGTGCCATTGGTCGAAGCGCTGGAATCCGTGGCCGGCGCGACCGGCAATATCGTGTTCAAGCGTGCGGTGCTGCGCATCAAGCAGGACGTGTCGAGCGGCATGCAGCTGAATTTTTCCATGCGCACTTGCGGTGTGTTTCCCAACATGGCGATTCAAATGACAGCCATTGGTGAAGAGTCCGGCACACTGGATGACATGCTCGACAAAGTCGCGAAGTTCTACGAAGACGAAGTCGACAACATGGTGGATAACCTCACCAGCCTGATGGAACCATTCATCATGGTCGTGCTGGGTGTTATCGTCGGGGGCCTGGTGGTTGCGATGTACTTGCCCATCTTTCAACTCGGCTCAGCGATCTGACATGCCTTTGAATGAAATTCTGACCGTTTACCCGGCGTTCTTCGTGGCCCTCGCATTAGTGGTGGGCCTGGTCGTGGGCAGCTTTCTGAATGTGCTGATCTGGCGCCTGCCGAAAATGCTTGACCGCGAATGGCGGCTGCAAGCCCATGACGTGCTGGGTGTACCGCCCGAAGCGCCTGGCCCGACCTACAACTTGATGCTGCCCCACTCCCACTGCCCGCAGTGCGATCATCAAATTCGCCAGTGGGAAAACATTCCGCTGTTCAGCTACCTGTTTTTACGGGGGCGATGCTCGAACTGCGCCGCACCGATCAGCAAGCGCTATCCGCTGACTGAACTGGCCTGTGGCTTGCTCTCGGCGTTTATCGCCTGGCATTTCGGTTTCGGCTGGCAGGCCTGCATGGTGCTGGTCCTGACTTGGGGCTTGCTGGCGATGAGCCTGATCGACGCCGAGCATCAACTGCTGCCAGATGTGCTGGTGCTGCCGCTGTTATGGCTGGGGCTGATCGTCAACAGTTTCGGGGTCTTCGTGTCTTTGCATGAAGCGCTGTGGGGGGCGGTGACCGGGTACATGGCATTGTGGTCGGTTTTCTGGCTATTCAAACTGCTCACCGGCAAAGACGGGATGGGCCACGGTGATTTCAAGTTATTGGCCATGCTCGGGGCGTGGGGTGGCTGGCAAATTTTGCCGCTGACGATCCTGCTGTCATCACTCGTGGGCGCCATTCTCGGGCTGATTTTGTTGCGTCTGAGCAACACAAAAGCCTCGTCACCAATCCCCTTCGGCCCCTATCTGGCGATTGCCGGCTGGATTGCCTTGCTCTGGGGTGGTCAAATAACCGACTTCTATTGGCAGTTTGTCGGTTTGAAATGAATACCCCTGTGGAAAAACCCTGGATTCTCGGCCTGACCGGCGGCATCGGCAGCGGCAAAAGCGCGGCAGCCCAACACTTCATCGACCTGGGCATCCACGTCGTGGACGCCGATCACGCAGCGCGCTGGGTGGTGGAACCGGGTCGCCCGGCGCTAGCCGCCATCGCCGAACACTTCGGCCCCGGCGTGCTGCAAGCCGACGGAGCACTGGACCGTGCGGCCCTGCGCGCATTGATCTTTGAGGTCCCGGAGCAGCGCCGGTGGCTCGAAAGCTTGTTGCATCCGTTGATCGGTGAAGAAATCGCGCACAATCTGGCCAAGGCACAATCGCCCTACGCGATTCTGGTTTCGCCACTACTGATCGAGTCCGGGCAGACCGCCATAACCCAACGGGTCCTGGTGATCGATGCCCCGCAACAATTACAAATCGAACGCACCTTGCAGCGTGACCAGACCACGGAACAACAGGTCCAGGCGATCCTCAAGGCCCAATCCAGCCGTCAGGACCGCGTGAGCCATGCCGACGATGTGGTGGTCAACGACCGCGACCTCGCCTGGCTGCACAGCGAGGTCGAACGCCTGCATCACTTTTACCTTACTTTGCGTGGAGGCCAGTCATGAGCCAGACCCCAACCGTCCTATGTCCAACCTGTGGGGCGCCAGTTGAATGGAGTGCCGATAGCACCTTCCGGCCTTTCTGCTCGGATCGCTGCAAACTGATCGACCTCGGGGCGTGGGCATCGGAAGAGCACAAGATTCCGGTCAGCCCGGACGCCGAGGACGACCTGTTCAGCGAAGACTTCGAACCGCGTCACTGAGATTCAGGGCCGCATAAAACCGTAGTCTTGGTCGTCATCGAGGTTTTCCGCGAGAAAACGCAACTCGTCGGCCAGGTCTTCGGTACTGCGCACTGTCTTGCTTTGCTGTACTACTGCGCTGAGCAAGGCGCGCAGGCTCAAGCCCGGATCAAACCCAGCCTCCTTCGCTCCATCCAGACTCTGACACAATTCCTGCCTCGCCCACTCGTAGACACTCATACCCATGCTCCCGAAGGTTTTATCGAGCATGCGTTCGCCGGCGAAAAACCGATTTGATGTGGATCAAGACTTCGGATCGTCGTCTTTCCAAGGGGCAGAAAGGTAGCGCGTACGATTGAACGTCTCCAGCCATTCAGGGCTGAACACCACCAGCGCACTGACAATCATGCCGTTGATAAACGCTTCCGGGAAAATCAGCAGCCACAGATAACCGACAAAATCTTCCAGCCAATACGGCATGACAAAACGCTCGTCGAACCACAGCACCCACAACGCCAGCAGCAGGCACAACAACGCCGACAGCGCCGCCGCAAAAAAACCGGAACAGAAGATATACACAAAGGGATTACGCGGTTGCGCCCGCTCCACCAGGATGGCGATGCATTCAGTGACCAGCACCGGCAGCAAAATCAGCAGCGCCCCGTTCACACCAACGGCGGCCAGGTCCTGACGCCCCAGCAGCACCAGCCCGAACTGCGCAATCAAACCGCCGACAATTGCCAACGGCCAATCCAGCAGCAAGGTCACGGCGGTCATGCCGATGAAGTGATATGACACGCCGGTATCGAAATCCCGTCGTACCAGCCACAACAAAAACAACGCGAACACCGTGCCGAACAGCAAATGCTGGCGGCGGCTGTCTGTGAATAGCTCAACCCAGGGCGCACGCCAGATAGCCCAGAGCAGCACGGGCACATAGATCAGCCAGCCGACTATCAGCGTCTGCGGTGACAGCAACTCTGCGCCGATCATGGCCGGGCCTTATCCAGCGCCTCATGCAGCTGCGCGGCCGTGGCAAATTCGTGTTGTGCCAACAATTGGCCGTCCTTGAGTTGCAGCCACAGTACTTTGTCCTCAGGCCCGGGGTAGCGCGGCGCCACGCGTCCATCACGGTCCAGCATTACCCGGTAGGAATAATCGCGCATGGCCGGAACGGCAAACATCTTCGCGATCAACCTTGGCATGCGCTGAATGTCCGCCAAAAATACAACGTGCCGCGACTCCAGATAACCCTTGGGCTGGCCTTGCAGTGCAGTCTCAACCAGTTTGGCGGCGTCCATGCTTCGCGCCACCAGCAACGTCTGGGTCTGATTATTGAGCGTGAAAGCCTGGTCGTACTGATCTAGCAAGGTCCAGGGCGCCAGTCGCTCGCCCACTTCCAATGCCTGGGCCCACAAGGGCAAAACACTGAGCAGCACCACCGGCCAATATTTCACATTCACCCCCTTGTCCTATCGCTTCTGCGTGATGACCATCAGTCTACACCGCCCTTTCAGACTGCCCAGTCACGTCCATTGCCGGTAAACGCTTTCAGCTTGTCGCATTTGAACGCTAAGCTTGGGCTTATGGATGACTCAGATTATTTACGCCTGCTGACCATCGCGGCCGAGCAAGCCAACGCGTTCCTGTCCAATGCCCGCAAATGGGAGCGGGAGCGTTGGGTGTGCCAGCGCCTGCTGCAAGGCTTGAACATTCCCTACCGCGCCGACGAATTCGCCCCGGCCGGCGAGCCGCCGGACGTTTTGTTTCGAGAGGCGAATTTCGAGGTGTTCTTCGTGCTCGATGAGGGCCGAAGACTGAACGACGAATGGCGCGACGAACTGCAACGTCGGCGCAGTGCGTTTTCCCTGAGCCAGTTGGTTCGACGCGAAGCCAAACCCAAACGCATCCCCGCCAATGAGTTTTTGCTGCGACTGGCGCCGACCTTGCGCAAAAAAGCGCACAACTACAAAGAACGCGGCATGGACCTGGGGGAACTCGATATCATCGCCTTCGCCAGCCTCAAGCGCGAAGTGCTGGACCTCAACAGTCATTTCCCGCCGCCTACCGAGTACCTGCGCCAAGGGTGGCGCTCGTTGTCACTGGTCGGTCCGACGTTCGCCCGGGTGCTGTTCGCGCACCCGGATGCACCGGACTTCCTGCGCAGCAACCTGGGGCGCAGCATCGTCTTCGATGTCGGAATCAGCCTGTGAGCCCATTGCAGGAATTGATCGCGCAAGTCCCGCAAACCGGCCGCGTACGCTGGATCGGCGTACGACCGGAACCTCACATACCGATGATCGAACTGGATGCGGTGGAAGCGCGACTCGAAGCCGGTCTGACCGGCGATCGAGCCCGCCCCGGTCTACGTAACGCGCGGCAGGTGACGTTGATTCAGTGGGAGCATCTGGCGGTGATCAGTTCGCTGATGGGCCGCACGGACGATCAGCCGGTGTTACCTAAGGATTTACGGCGCAACCTCGTTATCAGCGGTATCAACCTGTTCAGCCTCAAGGGTCGGCGCTTCCGGATCGGCCAGGCCATTTTCGAAACCACCGGCTGGTGCCAGCCTTGTGCGCGCCTTGAAAACAACCTCGGTCCCGGGACCTTTCAGGCCGTGCGCGGACATGGCGGAATCACTGCCCGAGTGTTACAAAGTGGCATCATTCGCCTGGACGACACGGTGAGCGTCGAGCCCATCCCGGACAGCGGCTATGCTCCGTTCAACGTTCGTTAAATCAGCCTGTAGCTTCTATACATTCAGCAACGTCTACCGACGAGGCCTTTATGACCAGCCGCCTGAACCCCGACGACCAAAAGCGTGTCGAAGAGTACCTGCACTTGTCCCAGCACCAAGTCGAGCGCCGACCTTTCCGGCCGTGGATGCTCCTGGTGGTGGTATTGGCAGTGACCATTGGTCTGGGCCTGTTGAGCCGATTTATCAGTTACCTGACGCTATGAGCTGCCTCGCGCTCGCTCGGTTAACTGCACCGATTTCTTTTAGCCTTGCGAGATATCCCCATGACTCATCGTATTGTCATCGTTGGCGGCRGCGCCGGCGGTCTGGAGTTGGCTACCCGTCTGGGTAAGACTCTGGGCAAGCGCGGCACCGCCAGCGTGATGCTGGTCGACGCGAACCTGACCCACATCTGGAAACCGCTGTTGCACGAAGTGGCAGCCGGGTCGCTGAACTCTTCCGAAGACGAACTCAACTATGTTGCCCAAGCCAAATGGAACCACTTCGAGTTTCAGCTGGGGCGCATGAGCGGGCTCGATCGCACGCTGAAAAAAATCCAGCTGGCCGCCACATATGACGAAGCAGGCCTGGAACTGGTGCCCGCCCGTGAAGTGGGTTACGACTCGCTGGTGATTTC
>NZ_JBFULH010000074.1:0-24714 GCF_056400445.1 Pseudomonas sp. P5_B2
GCGCTGGCCAACGACGGACGCCTCGCACCCTTGACCCTGATCAAAACCGACAAGGCACCGCAGACCACACAAGTGCTGCCGGAAGCCGTCTCGAAAACCATGCAAACCATGCTGACCCAAGTGATCGAAGCGCCGCGCGGTGTATTCCGTGCGCAAGTGCCGGCGTATCACGTGGCCGGCAAGTCGGGTACTGCGCGCAAGACGTCGGTGGGCACCAAAGGCTACGCCGAGAACTCTTACCGTTCGCTGTTCGCAGGCTTCGGGCCGATGAGCGATCCGCGTTACGCGATCGTCGTGGTGATCGATGAACCTACAAAGGCCGGTTACTTTGGTGGTCTGGTCTCGGCGCCAGTGTTCAGCAAAGTGATGTCCGGGACACTGCGTCTGATGAACATTACGCCGGACAACCTGCCGCCGACTGAAACCGCGAATGCAACCCCCGTCGTACCGCTGAAAGCCAATGGAGGGCGCGGCTGATGTCTCTGAGTCTGAACAAGATTTTCGCCCATGCCGGTCACGATCTGTTGATCCGCGAATTGGCGCTCGACAGCCGCAACGTGCGCGCTGGCGACCTGTTTCTCGCCGTCCCGGGCGGACGTTTCGACGGTCGCGCGCACATCGCCGACGCCCTGCAACGCGGCGCTGCCGCCGTGGCCTATGAAGTCGAAGGTGCGACGGTGTTGCCGATCACTGACGTTCCGCTGATCCCGGTCAAAGGCCTGGCGGCGCAACTGTCGGACGTCGCCGGGCGCTTTTATGGTGAACCGAGCCATCACTTGAATCTGATCGGCGTGACCGGCACCAACGGCAAAACCAGCGTGACTCAATTGGTGGCCCAGGCGCTCGATCTGCTGGGCCAACACTGCGGCATCGTTGGCACGCTGGGCTCCGGTTTCTACGGTGCGCTGGAAAGCGGCCTGCACACCACGCCGAACCCGATCGCCGTGCAAGCGACCCTGGCCGACCTGAAAAAGGCCGGCGCCAAAGCCGTTGCCATGGAAGTCTCTTCCCACGGTCTGGATCAGGGCCGCGTCACCGCACTGGCGTTTGATGTGGCGGTGATGACCAACCTGTCCCGCGATCATCTTGATTACCACGGCACCATGCAGGCCTACGGCGAAGCCAAGGCCAAGCTGTTTGCCTGGAACGATTTGAAGTGCCGGGTAGTGAACCTTGATGACGAATTCGGCCGCCAACTKGCCACCGAAAAGCGTGAGTCGCGTTTGATCTCCTACAGCCTGGAAGACTCCAGCGCCTACCTGTATTGCCGTGAAGCGCAATTCGACGACGAAGGCGTGCGCGCCACATTGGTCACCCCTCAGGGTGAGCACCATCTGCGCAGCACCTTGCTTGGTCGCTTCAATCTGAGCAACGTGCTGGCAGCGGTTGGCGCCTTACTCGGTCTGGACTATGCGCTGGACGAAATCCTCCAGGTCCTGCCGAAGCTCGAAGGTCCGGCCGGTCGCATGCAACGCCTGGGTGGCGGTACTCAACCGCTGGTAGTGGTCGATTACGCGCACACCCCGGACGCGCTGGAAAAAGTATTGATGGCCCTGCGTCCTCACGCCAGAGGTCGCTTGCTGTGCCTGTTCGGCTGCGGCGGTGATCGTGATCGCGGCAAGCGTCCTCTGATGGCTGAAGTAGTCGAACGCCTGGCCGACGGCGTGCTGGTGACCGATGACAATCCGCGCACCGAAGACCCGGCTGTGATCTTCGATGACATCCGCGCTGGCTTCAAGGCTGTGGATAACGTGACTTTCGTGGCTGGCCGTGGCCAGGCAATTGCCCAATTGATCGCCGCCGCTTCGGTGGATGACGTGATTGTTCTGGCCGGTAAAGGTCATGAGGACTATCAGGAAATCAACGGCGAGCGCCACGCCTTCTCCGATCTGGTCGAGGCTCGACATGCCCTGACCGCGTGGGAGGTGGCCCATGCTTAAAGCCTTGAAACTGAGCGAACTGACCGGTGCGCTGAATGCTCGCCTGATCGCCGCCGATGCCACGTTTGATGGCGTCAGCATCGACAGCCGTGCGATCAAGCCCGGCCAACTGTTTATCGCCCTGACCGGTCCGCGTTTCGACGGTCATGACTACCTGAACGACGTGGCCAACAAAGGCGCCGTGGCCGCACTGGTCGAGCGTGAAGTCGCCGACAGCGCGCTGCCACAGCTACTGGTCAAAGACACCCGCCAGGCGCTCGGCCAACTGGGCGCGCTGAACCGTTCGGCGTTCACCAATCCTGTCGCGGCTATCACCGGTTCCAGCGGCAAGACCACGGTCAAGGAAATGCTCGCGAGCATCCTGCGCACGCGCGGTCCGGTGTTGGCCACCCGTGGCAACCTGAACAACGATCTCGGCGTGCCGCTGACCTTGCTCGAACTCGCGCCGGAACACACCGCTGCCGTGATCGAACTTGGCGCCTCGCGCCTTGGCGAAATTGCCTACACCGTGGGCATGACCAAACCTCACGTGGCCATCCTCAACAACGCCGGTACTGCTCACGTTGGCGAATTTGGCGGCCCGGAAAAAATCGTTGAAGCCAAAGGCGAAATTATTGAAGGGCTCGAGGCCGATGGCATCGCCGTTCTTAATCTCGACGACAAGGCATTTGAAATCTGGAAAACCCGCGCAGCCGGTCGCAAAGTGCTGACGTTCTCCCTGAGCAACCTCAGTGCCGACTTCTACGCCAGCGATCTGGACCGCGACGCTCGCGGTTGCCCGGCGTTTAACCTGCACACGCCTGACGGTGTGGAGCGCGTTCAGCTGAACCTCCTCGGCACGCATAACGTCGCCAACGCCATGGCTGCTGCCGCTGCCGCTCATGCTCTCGGCGTGTCGCTGTTCGGCATCGCCACGGGCCTGGCCGCCGTGCAACCGGTCAAGGGCCGTACCGTCGCGCAACTGGCCACCAACGGCATGCGTGTGATCGATGACACGTACAACGCAAATCCGACCTCTATGTGCGCCGCCGTTGATATACTCGCCGGCTTTTCCGGTCGCACCGTCCTGGTGCTCGGGGATATCGGCGAATTGGGCGATTGGGCGGAGCAGGGGCACCGCGATGTGGGTGAATACGCCCGCGGCAAGGTGTCCGCGCTGTATGCCGTCGGACCCAACATGGTTCACGCCGTAAACGCTTTCGGTCCACAGGCCTTTCACTTCAGCGCTCAGGCTGAACTGATCAAGGCCCTGGGCGCCGAGCAAGACACCAACACCACTATTTTGATCAAGGGCTCGCGCAGCGCTGCGATGGAAAACATCGTCGCCGCTTTGTGCGGGTCCAGTCTGGAGAAACATTAATGCTGCTGCTGCTAGCGGAGTATCTGCAACAGTTCTACAAAGGCTTCGCGGTCTTTCAGTACCTGACCCTGCGCGGGATTCTCGGTGTGCTGACCGCGTTGGTTTTGTCGCTGTGCTATGGCCCGTGGATGATCCGTACCTTGCAGAACCGTCAGATCGGTCAATCCGTTCGCAACGACGGTCCACAATCGCACCTCTCCAAATCCGGCACGCCAACCATGGGCGGCGCGCTGATTCTGTCGTCCATCGGCGTCAGCACCTTGCTTTGGGCTGACCTGAGCAACCGTTACGTCTGGACTGTGCTGCTGGTGACGGGGCTGTTCGGCGCCATCGGCTGGGTCGACGATTACCGCAAAGTGATCGAGAAGAACTCCCGTGGCTTGCCGAGCCGCTGGAAGTATTTCTGGCAATCCGTATTTGGTCTGGGCGCAGCTATCTTCCTTTATATGACCGCCGCTACCCCGGTGGAAACCACCCTGATTCTTCCGATGCTCAAGGATTACAGCATTCCGCTCGGCGCAGGCTTCATCGTGCTGACCTACTTCGTGATCGTCGGTTCGAGCAACGCGGTCAACCTGACTGACGGCCTCGATGGTCTGGCCATCATGCCGACYGTGATGGTCGGCGGCGGTCTGGGGATCTTCTGCTACCTGTCGGGTAACGTGAAATTCGCTGAATACCTGCTGATCCCTTATGTGCCGGGCGCGGGTGAACTGATCGTGTTCTGCGGCGCGTTGATCGGTGCGGGGCTCGGGTTCCTGTGGTTCAACACCTATCCGGCCCAGGTTTTCATGGGCGACGTCGGCGCGCTGGCGCTGGGCGCAGCGCTGGGCACCATCGCGGTGATCGTCCGTCAGGAAATCGTCCTGTTCATCATGGGCGGTGTGTTCGTGATGGAGACCCTGTCGGTCGTCATTCAAGTTGCTTCTTTCAAGTTGACCGGTCGCCGAGTGTTCCGCATGGCACCGATTCACCACCACTTTGAACTCAAGGGCTGGCCTGAGCCACGCGTGATCGTCCGTTTCTGGATCATCACCGTGATTCTCGTCCTGGTCGGCCTTGCCACCCTGAAGCTGAGGTAGAAACTCGTGTCTCTGATCGCTTCTGACCACTTCCGCATCGTTGTCGGCCTCGGCAAGAGCGGCATGTCCCTGGTTCGCTTCCTGGCGAACCGGGGCACGTCGTTTGCTGTCGCCGATACGCGGGAAAATCCACCGGAACTGGCCACGCTCAAGCGTGACTATCCGCACGTGGAAGTGCGTTGTGGCGAGTTGGACGTCGAATTCCTGTGCCGTGCCGACGAGCTCTACGTGAGCCCTGGCCTGGCGCTGGCGACTCCGGCCTTGCAGGCCGCCGCTGCCCGTGGCGTTAAATTATCCGGTGACATCGAGCTGTTCGCGCGTAACGCGAAGGCACCGATTGTCGCCATCAGCGGTTCCAACGCGAAAAGCACCGTCACCACCCTGGTCGGCGAGATGGCGGCTGCGGCGGGCAAGCGCGTGGCTGTCGGCGGCAACCTCGGTACGCCGGCACTGGACCTGCTCGGCGATGACATCGAGCTGTACGTGATGGAGCTGTCGAGTTTCCAGCTGGAAACCACCGATCAACTTAACGCCGAAGTGGCGACAGTGCTCAACGTCAGCGAAGACCACATGGACCGTTACAGCGGTCTGCCGGCCTATCACCTGGCCAAGCACCGGATTTTCCGTGGCGCCAGACAGTTTGTGGTCAACCGTCAGGACGCCCTGAGCCGTCCGTTGATGGGCGAGGGCCAGCCGTGCTGGACCTTTGGTCTGGGCAAACCGGATTTCAAGGCCTTCGGTATCCGCGAAGAAGAGGGCGAGAAATACCTGGCCTTCGAATTCCAGAACCTGATGCCTGTGCGCGAGTTGAAAATCCGTGGTGCTCACAACCAGTCCAACGCCCTCGCGGCCTTGGCACTGGGACACGCTGTCGGTCTGCCATTCGACGCCATGCTCACGGCCCTGCGCACTTTCGCCGGGCTTGAACATCGTTGCCAGTGGGTCCGTGATCTGGATGGCGTCGGCTATTACAACGATTCCAAAGCCACCAATGTTGGCGCCGCACTCGCAGCCATCGAAGGCCTGGGCGCGGACATCGACGGCAAGATCGTGCTGATCGCCGGCGGCGACGGCAAAGGTGCAGAGTTCAATGATCTGCGTGATCCAGTGGCTGCCAATTGCCGCGCCGTGATCCTGATGGGCCGTGATTCCGACAAGATCGGCCAAGCCATCGGTGATGCCGTGCCGCTGATCCGCGTCGACTCGCTGGTTGAAGCCGTAGCGCAATGTCGCGCCGCTGCCGAACCCGGTGATGTGGTGCTGCTGTCACCCGCCTGCGCCAGCTTCGACATGTTCAAGAACTACGAAGACCGTGGTCATCAGTTCGTCCAAGCCGTGGAGGAACTGGCATGAGTCTGAAAAACATCATCAAGCCTTATCCATCGCCGATCATCACCGGGCGCGGTATCGACCTCGATTTCCCGATGCTCGCCGGTTGCCTGGCATTGATCGGCCTGGGGCTGGTCATGATTGCATCGGCATCGACCGAAGTGGGGGCGGTACAGTCGGGCAGTGCGCTGTACTACATGATTCGCCACCTTATTTACGTAGTGCTGGGCCTGGGGGCCTGCATCGTTACCCTGATGATTCCGATTGCCACCTGGCAACGCCTGGGCTGGCTGATGCTGCTGGGTGCGTTCGGTTTGCTGGTGATGGTGATCGTTCCAGGGATCGGTCGTGAAGTGAACGGTTCGATGCGCTGGATCGGCTTCAGTTTCTTCAACGTCCAGCCTTCCGAGATCGCCAAGGTGTTCGTGGTGATCTATCTCGCGGGTTATCTGGTGCGTCGCCAGAAAGAAGTGCGTGAAAGCTGGATGGGCTTCTTCAAGCCGTTCATCGTGCTGTTGCCGATGGCAGGGCTGCTGCTGATGGAGCCGGACTTCGGTGCCACCGTCGTGATGATGGGGGCGGCTGCGGCGATGCTGTTCCTTGGCGGGGTCGGGCTATTCCGGTTTTCCTTGATGGTGGCTCTGGCCGTCGGGGCGGTGGTGTTGTTGATTCAAATGCAGCCGTATCGAATGGCGCGCCTGACCAACTTTGCCGATCCGTGGGCCGACCAGTTCGGTGCCGGCTATCAGTTGTCGCAAGCCTTGATCGCGTTTGGTCGCGGTGAATGGCTGGGCGTTGGCCTGGGCAACAGCGTGCAGAAACAGTTCTACCTGCCGGAGGCTCACACCGACTTCGTGTTCTCGGTGCTGGCCGAAGAACTGGGTGCCATTGGTTCGTTGTGCACCGTGGCGCTGTTCACCTTTGTCTGTATTCGTGGAATGTACATCGGATATTGGGCCGAGAAAGCCAAGCAGTTCTTCGCTGCCTACATCGCGTACGGCCTGTCGTTCCTGTGGATTGGTCAGTTCCTGATCAACATCGGCGTGAACGTCGGTCTGCTGCCCACCAAAGGGTTGACGCTGCCGTTCCTCAGTTATGGCGGCAGTTCGCTGGTGATCTGCGGTGCCTGTCTCGGCTTGTTGCTGCGCATCGAGTGGGAGAGTCGAACCCACCTGGGCAGTGAAGAGATGGAGTTCCATGAGAGCGACTTCGCCGAGGAGCCGACCCATGGGCGCTAACGTATTGATCATGGCTGGCGGCACCGGGGGGCACGTGTTCCCAGCGCTGGCCTGTGCTCGCGAATTCCAGGCCCGCGGTTACACCGTGCATTGGCTCGGGACACCGCGTGGCATCGAGAACGACCTGGTGCCGATGGCCGGTATCGAGTTGCATCGGATCAACGCCAGCGGTCTGCGTGGCAAGGGCAAGCTGTCGCTGCTCAAGGCGCCGTTCATGTTGCTCAAGTCCGTCTGGCAGGCGCGGGCGATCATTCGTCAGCTGCGGCCAGTGTGTGTGGTGGGCTTTGGTGGTTATGTGACCGGTCCTGGCGGTGTTGCTGCCAAACTGTCCGGCGTGCCGGTGATCGTTCACGAACAAAACGCCGTAGCCGGTACCGCCAATCGGTTGCTGGTGCCGTTGGCCGCCCGGGTCTGTGAAGCGTTCCCCGACACCTTTACCCTGTCGGACAGCCGTCGGACCACCGGTAACCCGGTGCGCACCGAGCTGTTCCTCGAAACAGCGCGACCTGCCCTGGTCGGTCGCAAGGCGCGTTTGCTGATCCTGGGTGGAAGCCTGGGCGCAGAACCGTTGAACAAATTGCTGCCTGAAGCCCTGTCGCAAGTCGCCCCCGACCTGCGCCCGGACGTGTTTCATCAGGCCGGAAAAAACCACGATGAAGTGACTGCAGAGCGCTATCGCGCGGCTGGCGTCGAGGCGCAAGTGCAGCCTTTCATCAAAGACATGGCCCAAGCCTATGGCTGGGCCGACCTGGTGGTGTGCCGCGCAGGCGCGCTGACCATCAGTGAACTGGCCGCCGCCGGTCTGCCCTCGATGCTGGTGCCTTTGCCCCACGCAATCGACGATCACCAGACCCGCAACGCCGATTATTTGGCCCGTGAAGGCGCTGCCTTCCTGATGCCGCAAAGAACGACTGGCGCAGCGGATCTTGCCGCTCGCCTGACAGAGGTCCTGATGCAACCACAACGACTCAACGATATGGCCGCTGCGGCACGCCGCCTGGCCAAACCCGATGCCACCCGTAACGTGGTCGATACCTGTCTGGAGGTGGCCCATGGTTGAGAATCAGAAAGCCATGCCACAACCGGAAATGCGCCGCATCCGTAAAATCCACTTCGTCGGCATCGGCGGCGTGGGTATGTGCGGGATTGCCGAAGTGTTGTTGAACCTGGGCTATGAAGTGTCCGGTTCCGACCTCAAAGCATCGCCCGTGACCGAGCGCCTGGAATCTTTCGGCGCGCAGATCTTTATCGGCCACCGCGCCGAGAACACCGCGTCGGCCGATGTGCTGGTGGTGTCGAGCGCCGTCAACACCTCCAACCCGGAAGTTGCGACTGCGCTGGAACGCCGTATTCCGGTGGTGCCTCGCGCCGAGATGCTGGCCGAACTGATGCGCTACCGTCACGGTATCGCCGTCGCCGGTACGCACGGTAAAACCACCACCACCAGCCTGATCGCTTCGGTGTTCGCGGCCGGTGGCCTGGACCCGACGTTCGTCATCGGTGGCCGTCTGAATGCCGCGGGCACCAATGCCCAGCTCGGCACCAGCCGCTACCTGATTGCCGAAGCCGACGAAAGCGATGCCAGTTTCCTGCACTTGCAGCCGCTGGTGGCCGTGGTCACCAACATCGACGCCGATCACATGGCGACCTACGACGGTGACTTCAACAAACTGAAGAAAACCTTCGTCGAGTTCCTTCACAACCTGCCGTTCTACGGTTTGGCCGTGGTGTGCCTGGACGATCCGGTAGTGCGTGAAATCCTTCCGCTGGTCAAACGCCCGACGGTCACTTATGGCTTCGGCGATGACTGCGACGTTCGCGCCATCAATGTGCGTCAGCAAGGCATGCAGACCTTCTTCACGGTGCTGCGACCTGAGCGCGAGCCGCTGGATGTCTCGGTGAACATGCCGGGCAACCACAACGTATTGAACGCGCTGGCCACCATCTGCATTGCCACTGATGAGGGTGTCAGCGATGAAGCCATCGTCCAGGGCCTGTCCGGGTTCCAGGGTGTCGGCCGTCGCTTCCAGGTCTACGGCGAACTGCCAGTCGAAGACGGCAGCGTGATGCTGGTCGACGACTACGGTCACCACCCGACCGAAGTCGCCGCCGTGATCAAGGCAGTGCGCGGTGGCTGGCCGGAGCGCCGTCTGGTGATGGTTTACCAGCCGCACCGTTACAGCCGCACCCGCGACCTGTACGACGATTTCGTCAATGTACTGGCTGACGCCAACGTCCTGCTGTTGATGGAAGTCTACCCGGCCGGCGAAGAGCCGATTCCGGGCGCCGACAGCCGCAAGCTGTGTAACAGCATTCGTCAGCGCGGTCAGCTGGACCCGATCTACATCGAGCGCGGCGTCGATCTCGCGCCGCTGGTCAAGCCACTGCTGCGTGCCGGCGACATCCTGCTGTGCCAGGGCGCCGGTGATATCGGTGGCCTTGCACCCAAACTATTGAACAGT
Source organism: Pseudomonas sp. P5_B2 (assembly GCF_056400445.1). Classification (NCBI taxonomy): domain Bacteria; kingdom Pseudomonadati; phylum Pseudomonadota; class Gammaproteobacteria; order Pseudomonadales; family Pseudomonadaceae; genus Pseudomonas; species Pseudomonas sp. P5_B2. The sequence goes on from NZ_JBFULH010000074.1 coordinate 9,412, forward strand.
CCGTTGTTCGCTGGCGCCGTGGCTGCACCAGCTGTGGGGAAATTGAAATGACTGCTGCTTACGCCAACCTCTTCTCCAACATCGCGCCGAAAGACTTCGGCCGCGTTGCCGTGCTGTTTGGCGGTAAGAGTGCCGAGCGGGAAGTTTCCCTGAAGTCGGGTAACGCGGTCCTCGCTGCACTGCAAAGTGCCGGTGTGGATGCGTTCGGTCTCGACGTCGGCGATGACCTGTTGCAGCGTTTGCTCAGCGAAAAAATCGACCGCGCCTTCATCATCCTCCACGGTCGTGGCGGTGAAGACGGCAGCATGCAGGGCCTGCTCGAATGCCTGGGCATTCCATACACCGGCAGCGGCATTCTGGCTTCGGCGCTGGCCATGGACAAATTGCGCACCAAGCAGGTGTGGCACAGCCTGGGTATTCCGACGCCGCGTCATGCCGTATTGAGCAGCGAGGCTGATTGTATTTCGGCAGCGACGGAACTGGGCTTCCCTTTGATCGTCAAACCGGCGCATGAAGGTTCAAGTATCGGTATGGCCAAAGTGAATTCCGCGTCCGATTTGATCGACGCCTGGAAAGCGGCCAGTACCTACGATTCGCAAGTGTTGGTCGAGCAATGGATTCATGGTCCGGAGTTCACCATTGCCACCCTGCGTGAACAGGTGTTGCCTCCGATTGCCCTGGGCACGACGCACAGCTTCTACGACTACGACGCCAAGTACATCGCCAACGATACCCAGTACCGCATTCCGTGCGGGCTCGACAGCACCAAGGAAAAGGAACTCATGGACCTCACGGCGAAAGCCTGCGAGGCGCTGGGTATCGCCGGTTGGGGCAGGGCAGACGTGATGCAGGATGCCGACGGGCAGTTCTGGTTCCTGGAAGTGAACACCGCACCGGGTATGACCGATCACAGCCTGGTGCCGATGGCGGCCCGTGCTGCCGGTCTGGATTTCCAGCAACTGGTTCTGGCCATTCTGGCCGCCAGTGTTGTCGGCAACACTGCCGGTAACCAAGAGTCGGCGAGAGGTTAAGACCATGCAAGGCGCGCAGTTAAGACATCAGCCTCCCCCAGTACCCGGCCGCAAGCCGGTGCCACGGGGTGCCAGCCGAATGGTGGCAAAAGAGCCGATGTCTGTGCGCCTGCCGAAAGCCAATTTTGGTTTTCTCAAAGCCTTGTTCTGGCCGGTGCTGTTGGTTGCACTGGGGTTTGGCACTTACGAAGGCGCGCAGCGTTTGCTTCCGTACGCCGACCGGCCGATCACCAAGATCAACGTGCAGGGCGATTTGAGTTACATCAGCCAGCAAGCAGTGCAGCAGCGAATCGCCCCGTTTGTGGCGTCGAGCTTCTTCACCATCGACCTGGAGAGCATGCGTACCGAGCTTGAAACGATGCCATGGATTGCCCACGCCGAAGTGCGCCGGGTGTGGCCGGATCAAGTGGTGATCCGCCTGGAAGAACAATTGCCGGTGGCCCGTTGGGGTGATGAATCGCTGTTGAACAACCAGGGCCAGGCGTTTACCCCGCGTGAGCTGGCGAACTACGAACACTTGCCACAGCTGTTCGGCCCACTACGGGCTCAACAGCAGGTGATGCAGCAATACCAGGTACTGAGCCAGATGCTCAGGCCGCTGGGCTTCTCGATTGCACGCCTGGAATTGCGTGAACGAGGCAGCTGGTTCCTGACCACCGGTGCCGGCAGTGCCGGTCCCGGGATCGAACTGCTGCTGGGGCGCGGCAAGCTGGTAGAGAAGATGCGCCGTTTCATTGCCATCTATGACAAGACGCTTAAAGAACAGATTACGAACATTGCGCGCATCGACCTGCGCTACGCCAACGGCCTCGCTGTTGGCTGGCGGGAACCTGTAGCGCCCACGACAGCCCAACCCGCTGTCGCGAAGAATTAAGAAGAGGCAGGACCCATGGCAAACGTGCAAAGCGGCAAAATGATCGTCGGTCTCGATATCGGCACCTCCAAGGTGGTGGCGCTGGTCGGCGAGGTTGCGGACGACGGCACGCTCGAAATCGTCGGGATCGGTACCCATCCGTCCCGTGGCCTGAAAAAAGGCGTGGTGGTGAACATCGAATCCACCGTGCAGTCGATCCAGCGCGCCATCGAAGAAGCGCAGCTGATGGCTGGTTGCCGTATTCACTCGGCGTTTGTCGGCGTGGCCGGCAATCACATCCGCAGCCTTAACTCCCACGGCATCGTCGCCATTCGTGATCGCGAAGTCAGCCCGGCCGACCTTGAGCGTGTCCTTGACGCGGCCCAGGCTGTGGCGATCCCGGCAGACCAGCGCGTGCTGCACACCTTGCCGCAGGATTACGTGATCGATAACCAGGAAGGCGTCCGCGAGCCACTGGGCATGTCCGGCGTGCGTCTGGAAGCCAAGGTTCACGTGGTCACCTGCGCTGTCAACGCCGCACAGAACATTGAAAAATGCGTGCGTCGTTGTGGCCTGGAAATCGACGACATCATTCTCGAACAACTGGCTTCCGCGTATTCGGTCCTGACCGACGACGAGAAAGAGCTGGGCGTGTGCCTGGTAGATATCGGCGGCGGCACCACCGACATCGCGATCTTCACCGAAGGTGCGATCCGTCACACCGCCGTGATCCCGATTGCGGGCGATCAGGTGACCAACGACATCGCCATGGCGTTGCGCACCCCGACCCAGTACGCCGAAGAAATCAAGATTCGCTACGCCTGCGCCTTGGCCAAACTGGCCGGTGCCGGTGAAACCATCAAGGTCCCAAGCGTTGGCGACCGTCCACCGCGCGAGCTGTCCCGTCAGGCCTTGGCCGAGGTGGTCGAGCCGCGTTACGACGAGTTGTTCACGCTGATCCAGGCGGAATTGCGTCGTAGCGGCTACGAAGACCTGATCCCGGCCGGCATCGTGCTGACCGGTGGTACGGCGAAGATGGAAGGCGCTACCGAACTGGCCGAAGAGATTTTCCACATGCCGGTGCGCCTGGGCGTGCCGCATGGCGTCAAGGGCCTGGACGACGTGGTGCGCAACCCGATTTATTCCACAGGCGTTGGCCTGTTGATGTATGGCCTGCAAAAGCAGTCCGACGGGATTTCGTTCTCGGGCATCAGCAGCCGTGACAGCTACAGCAATGAAGAACCGAAAGCCGCCTTGCTCGATCGCCTCAAGAGCTGGGTACAAGGCAACTTTTAAAAGCAGCTTCAAGCGACAAGCTTCAAGCCGCAAGAGCAAGCAGTAAAAGCGACAAGCAGCAAAAGCAGTAGGCGAAAAAACTAGAGAACGTAAAGGAGAGGGAAAATGTTCGAACTCGTAGACAACATCCCCGCAAGCCCGGTCATTAAAGTTATCGGTGTTGGCGGTGGCGGCGGAAACGCTGTGAATCACATGGTCAAGAGCAACATTGAAGGCGTTGAATTCATCTGCGCCAACACTGATGCCCAAGCGCTGAAATCGATTGGCGCGCGGACCATCCTGCAACTGGGTACCGGTGTGACCAAAGGTCTGGGCGCCGGCGCCAACCCTGAAGTAGGTCGTCAGGCCGCTCTCGAAGACCGAGAGCGCATTGCCGAAGTCCTGCAGGGCACCAATATGGTGTTCATCACCACTGGCATGGGCGGCGGTACCGGTACCGGTGCAGCACCAATCATTGCCGAAGTGGCCAAGGAAATGGGGATCCTCACCGTTGCGGTGGTGACTCGTCCGTTCCCGTTCGAAGGTCGCAAGCGTATGCAGATCGCCGACGAAGGCATCCGTCTGCTGTCTGAAAGCGTCGACTCGTTGATCACCATTCCCAACGAGAAGCTGCTGACCATCCTTGGCAAGGACGCAAGCCTGCTGTCCGCATTCGCCAAGGCTGACGATGTGCTGGCCGGTGCCGTTCGCGGTATCTCCGACATCATCAAGCGTCCGGGCATGATCAACGTCGACTTCGCCGACGTCCGTACCGTGATGAGCGAAATGGGCATGGCGATGATGGGCACTGGCTGCGCCAGCGGTCCGAACCGTGCACGCGAGGCCACCGAAGCGGCCATTCGCAACCCGTTGCTCGAAGACGTGAACCTGCAAGGTGCACGCGGCATCCTGGTGAACATCACCGCCGGTCCTGACCTGTCGCTGGGTGAGTACTCCGACGTGGGTAGCATCATTGAAGCCTTCGCTTCCGAGCACGCGATGGTCAAGGTCGGTACCGTTATCGATCCGGACATGCGCGATGAGCTGCACGTGACTGTGGTTGCTACTGGTCTGGGCGCTAAAATCGAGAAGCCTGTGAAGGTCATCGACAACACCGTTCACACCTCGATGGCTTCCCAGCCGCAACAATCGGCACCCGCTCGTCAGGAACAACCGGCGGTGAACTACCGTGATCTGGACCGTCCGACCGTCATGCGCAACCAGGCTCAGGCCGGTGCTGCGACTGCCGCGAAGATGAATCCGCAAGATGATCTGGACTACCTGGACATCCCGGCATTCCTGCGTCGTCAGGCTGATTGATGGAATGTATCAGGGCTATGAAGTTGATTGGTGTTCAGCAAAGGTCTGGTCTGCTATCATCGCCAGCCTTTGTTGATACCAGTTCGCAATTTGCGCTGAAGCGGCCCAAGCCATGATTAAACAACGCACACTGAAAAATATTATCCGTGCCACAGGTGTAGGCCTGCACTCCGGGGAGAAGGTATACCTGACCCTCAAGCCCGCGCCTATCGACACCGGCATCGTGTTTTGTCGTGCTGACCTCGATCCTGTGGTGCAGATACCTGCTCGCGCAGAAAACGTTGGCGAAACCACTATGTCGACCACACTGGTCAACGGTGACGTCAAAGTGGACACGGTGGAGCACTTGCTCTCGGCCATGGCAGGCCTGGGCATCGATAACGCCTACGTCGAGCTCTCCGCGTCCGAAGTGCCGATCATGGATGGTAGCGCTGGACCTTTCGTATTCCTGATTCAATCGGCCGGCCTGGAAGAACAGGACGCACCGAAGAAGTTCATCCGGATCCTGCGGGAAGTGACAGTGGAAGACGGCGACAAGCGCGCCACTTTCGTCCCTTTTGAAGGCTTCAAGGTGAGTTTCGAGATCGATTTCGATCACCCGGTTTTCCGTAACCGCACACAAAGTGCAAGCGTGGATTTTTCCAGCACTTCGTTCGTAAAAGAAGTCAGCCGCGCCCGTACCTTTGGTTTCATGAGTGACATCGAGTACCTGCGCAAGCACAACCTCGCACTCGGCGGCAGCGTTGAAAACGCTATTGTGGTCGACGCGGATGGTGTACTGAACGAAGACGGCCTTCGCTATGAAGACGAATTCGTGAAGCACAAGATCCTCGATGCAATTGGTGACCTCTACCTGCTGGGCAATAGCCTGATTGGTGAGTTCAAGGGCTTCAAGTCCGGACATGCATTGAACAACCAGCTGCTGCGCAAGTTGATTGAGCAGACAGATGCTTGGGAAGTCGTGACTTTCGAAGACGCCAGCACTGCACCGATCTCTTACATGCGTCCCGTCGCGGCCGTGTAAGCAAAAAACCTCTCTAGTTTTTAAAGGCTGCCTTCGGGTGGCCTTTTTTTATGTCTAAGGAAAAGTTAATGCGTTGTTCGCTCCGGCCCYATCGCGAGCAGGCTCGCTCCCACATTTGATCGCATTCCAATGTGGGAGCGAGCCTGCTCTCAAACCACAACGAAAAAAAGCCGCTGATAGCAGCGGCTTTGAAGACAACTTTTCAAAGGGAAGAGCCGATGAAAAGTGTCGAGGGAAACAGAGTCGTTCGATAAATCAGCTGTCTTTCTCAATCACTGGCTGGCTTGCAGACGTCGATGTTTGAGGGGATTGCGCAGCGTCCGGGGCCTTGGCCGTCATTTCGCTCTGATACTGCTCGTACGCTGTTATGCGTGCGGCATGTTGTGTGACGAACGTCTGCGACTCTTCCGCCATGGCGAACGGAGACAGGAACAATGAGGACAAAACGAAAGCGCTGGCAATACCCTTGATGTTTGACATCTTTAAAACCTTCTTGCTTGGCAAGTGCTGTTTGGTGCGGGCAAAGATAAGGATCTTGGCCGATGGGAAACAGCGCCAATCGAAGAAAGGACTATTGCGGCAGAAGCAACAGTTTGCCAATGATCGTTCCCACGCTCTGTGTGGGAATGCCTCAAGGGACGCTCTGCGTTCGGCTCTGGATGGGACGCGGAGCGTCCCGGGCGGCATTCCCACGCGGAGCGTGGGAATGATCATTGCGTGGGGTCAGACGGGTAGGTGAATCCCGAAGGTATTCATTCCGTGGTCACTGCGCACAAACACATCCCCGCCATGCATCAATGCAATCGCCTTGACGATCGCCAGCCCCAACCCATGATTGTTGCCGCTGTTACTGCGCGACGCATCCACTCGATAAAAACGCTCAAACAAACGCGTTAAATGTTCGCTGGAAATCGGTGATCCAGGGTTGGCGACACCAATGCTCACCTGATGCTCTTCGACCTCGATTCGCACCTGAATCACTCGTCCAGGTTCAGTGTGCTGCACCGCGTTGCTCAGCAAATTGATCAACGCCCGACGCAGATGCGCGATCTCGATCCGCACCTGCGCATCACCGCTGACCTGCACCTGAACCTGTGCATCCTCAAGAATGAAATCCAGGTACTCCAGTGTCGTCGCCACTTCATCGGCGAGCGAAGTAGAGGTGAGTTTGGTGGCCTTGCTGCCCTGATCCGCACTCGCAAGAAACAGCATATCGTTGATGATCGAGCGCAGCCGCTCCAGTTCTTCGAGGTTCGATTGCAGCACTTCAAAATAGTGTTCGGCGGAGCGCCCACGCGTTAGCGCGACCTGGGTCTGGCCGATCAGGTTGGTCAGCGGTGAGCGCAATTCATGGGCAACGTCGGCATTGAACGACTCCAGCCGTGAATAGGCCTGTTCAACCCGCTCCAGCGTCGAGTTGAACGAATTGACGAACTGGTCCAGCTCCGGCGGCAGCGACGACAATCGCAAGCGCCCGGAACGCAGTGGCGGCGCCAGGCGCTGGGCTTCCTGAGACAGTTTGATCAACGGCTTGAGGCCGATCCGCGCCACCCAATACCCCAACGCAGAAGCCAGTAACACACCGACAATCGCCAGGCTGATCAGCGCGATCAACAAGTTGTGTTGAGTCTCGAAAAACGTCTCGGTGTCGATGCCGATCATGAAGCGCAACGGCGGGCGTTGATCCTTGGCCGGGAACTGGCTCACCAGCACTTTCAGGGGGTAGGGATGATCTGGCAACTGCAAGTCGCGCATGCCCAGCGGCCCTTCGGCGAAAGTGCGGATTCGCGCTGTGAGGTCGCCGTATTCGTAGTGCGGATCGCCGCTGGTAATCCAGAAACTGATGCGTTTGTCTTCTTCGCCGAGCAGTTTGAGCTTGTTGTTGATCTTCACCCAATGCTCGGGCGTGCCGTAACGGCCGACGGTGGATTCGAGCACGCTGTAGCGCGCATCCAGCTCGGCTTCGGGCAGTAAACCCAGGCCCTTGTCGACCTGCTGATACAACGCCCAGCCAATCAACAAAAACACCAACAGCGCCACCAGCGTAAACATTCCACTGAGGCGCAGGGCAATCGAATTACTGGACACCACGGCTCTCCAGCACATAACCCATGCCACGAATCGTGTGCAGCAGTTTCTCGTCGAAAGGCCCGTCGAGCTTGGCCCGTAGACGTTTGATTGCGACTTCGACGACGTTGGCGTCGCTGTCGAAATTGATGTCCCAGACCATCTCGGCAATCGCCGTTTTCGAGAGGATTTCCCCTTGCCGACGGGCCAGTACGCTGAGCAGCGAAAACTCTTTGGCAGTCAGGTCCAGGCGTGTGCCGGCGCGGGTTGCCTTGCGGCTGATCAAATCTATCCACAGGTCGGCGATGCTCACTTGCACCGGTTCGTGGCCGCCGCTGCGCCGGGTCAGCGCTTGTAGCCGCGCCACCAGTTCAAGGAAGGAAAACGGTTTGCCCAGGTAATCGTCGGCGCCGTCGCGCAGGCCTTTGATGCGGTCTTCGACACGCTCGCGGGCCGTGAGCATGATCACCGGGGTTTGCTTGCGCGCACGCAATGCGCGCAACACGCCGAAGCCGTCGAGGCCCGGCAGCATGACGTCGAGGACGATCACCGCGTAGTCACTTTCCAGCGCCAGGTGCAGACCTTCAACGCCGTCCCGCGCCACGTCCACGGTGTAGCCCTGTTCCGTCAGGCCGCGGTGCAAATAGTCTGCGGTTTTTTCTTCGTCTTCGATAATCAGAACGCGCATGACCCCGCCTCAGTCTGTGGTTGCCAGCGCCGGTGTCGGGGCTGGTTCAGGTCGATGGAAAAGCCGCTCAAGCCACAAGTATATGACCGGCGTGGTGAACAGCGTCAGCGCCTGGCTCACCAGCAAGCCACCGACCACCGCGATGCCCAGTGGCTGGCGCAGTTCAGCGCCGGTGCCGTATCCGAGCATCAGCGGCAGGGCGCCGAGCAGGGCGGCAAGGGTGGTCATGATGATCGGGCGGAAACGTGTGATGCAGGCCTCGAAGATCGCCTCTTCCGGCGGCAAGCCACGGTTGCGCTGGGCGTCGAGCGCGAAGTCGATCATCAGGATGCCGTTCTTCTTCACGATACCGATCAGCAGCACCAGCCCGATCAGCGCCATGATCGAAAAGTCCTGGCCGCAAATCCACAGCATGATCACCGCTCCGAGCCCTGCCGAGGGCAGCGTCGAGATGATGGTCAGCGGGTGCACGAAACTCTCGTAGAGCACRCCGAGAATGATGTACACCGCCAGCAGGGCCGCCAGAATCAGCCATGGCTGGCTGGCCAGCGAACTCTGGAATGCCTGGGCCGCGCCCTGGAAATTGCCGCTCATGGCCGCCGGCATGCCGATATCGACCTTGGCCTGGTTGAGCATGATCACCGCATCACCCAACGCTACGCCGGGCGCTAGGTTGAACGACAAGTTGGCCGCGGGGAACATGCCGTCATGCGCAATGGACAGCGGCCCGACCGTGGGCGCATCAAATTTGGCCAGCGCCGACAGCGGTACCATTTCCCCGCTGAGTGGCGAGCGCAAGTAGAAATAGTTGAGGCTTTCGGCCTTGCCACGCTGTTTGGTGTCCAGTTCCAGAATCACGTTGTACTGGTTGATCTGGGTCTGGAATTCATTGACCTGGCGCTGACCAAATGCGTCGTACAGCGCTTCATCGACATCACTGGCGGTCAGGCCGAAACGCGCTGCCGCGCTGCGATCGATGCTGATGTGGGTAATGCTTCCGCCCAGTTGCAGGTCGTTGGAAATGTCGCGAAACGCCGGATTGGCGCGCAGTTTTTCCGTCAGGCGCTGGGTCCAGGTGCTGAGGGTCGCGCCGTCGTTGCTCTTGAGCACGTATTGGTACTGGGCGCGACTCGGGCCGGAGCTGAGGTTGATGTCCTGGCCGGCGCGCAGGTACAACACGATGCCCGGGACCTTCATCAATTGTGGTCGAATCCGGTCGATGAACTGACTGGCGGAGACGTCGCGCTCGCCGCGTTTTTTCAGGGAGATCCAGAAGCGGCCGTTGGCGATGGTCTGGTTACTGCCGGACACACCGACCGAGTGGGAAAACGCCGCGACTGCGGGATCCGCCGCGACGATTTCGGCCATCGCCAAGTGTTTTTTCACCATATCGCCGTAGGAAATATCGGCGGCGGCTTCGGTCGTACCGAGGACAAACCCGGTGTCCTGCACCGGGAAGAAACCTTTGGGGATAAAGATGTAACCGGCAACCGCCAGTCCCAGAGACAGGCAGAACACCCCGAGCATCAATTTCTGATGGGCGAGGGCGCGGCGCAGCCATTTTTCGTAGCCGGCCAGCAAGCGTTCGCCAAAGGTGGGTTTGCTGTGGGCGTGATGCACCGGCGCACGCATAAACAACGCGGCCAGGGTTGGCGCCAGCGTCAGCGACACCACCACGGAAATCATGATCGTTGAGGTGGCGGTCAAGGCAAACTCCTTGAACAATCGCCCGACCACACCGCCCATGAACAGCAGCGGAATGAACGCCGCGACCAGTGAGAAACTGATCGAGACCACGGTAAAACCGATCTCGCCGGCACCCTTGATCGCCGCCTCGCGCATGCCGTCGCCGGCCTCAAGGTGCCGGTGAATGTTCTCCACCACCACAATCGCATCGTCGACCACAAACCCCACGGCCACCACGATTGCCACCAGGGTCAGGTTGTTCAGGCTGAAACCCATGATGTACATCAGGGCGAAACTCGCGATCAGGGAAACGCCCAGCACCGCGGACACAATCAGGGTCGCCGACCATTGGCGCAGGAACAGCGCCATCACCGCCACCACCAGCATGATTGCGATCAGCAGGGTGATCTCCACTTCATGCAAGGACGCGCGGATGGTCTGGGTGCGGTCAACCAGGACGTTGACCTGCACCGAGGCGGGGAGCATGGCTTCAAGTGTGGGCAGTGCGGCTTGAATGCGGTCCACGGTCTCGACGATGTTCGCCCCCGGCTGCCGGAAAATCACCAGGTTCACCCCGGGCTTACCGTCGGCCCACGCCTGAATGTAGGCATCTTCCGAACCATTGACGACTTTGGCGACATCCCTCAGATGAACCGGGGCGCCGTCCTTGTAGGAAACGATGAGTTGGCTGTATTCCTCGGGGTGAAACAGCTGGTCGTTGGTCGACAGTGTCGAAATACTCGACTCGCCGTACAACGCACCTTTGGCCAGGTTGAGGCTGGTGTTCTGGAGGGCCAGGCGAATGTCGGCGAGGGTCAGGCCGATGGCCGCCAGTTTGTCCGCCGAGGCTTGAACGCGAATCGCCGGACGTTGCTGACCGGTGATGTTGGTCTGGCCTACACCTTCGATCTGGCTGATCTGACGCGACAGCAGGGTTTCCACCAGGTCGCTGAGCTCAGTGCCGGGCATTTGCGTGGAATTGACACTGAGGATCAGCACCGGGCTGTCAGCCGGGTTGACCTTGCGCCAGGTCGGCAGGTTGGGCATGTCCTTGGGCAGTTTGCCGGCAGCGGTGTTGATCGCGGCCTGTACTTCCTGCGCGGCGGTATCGATGCTTTTGTCGAGGGTGAATTGCAGGATCAGGATGGTCGAGCCCAAGGCGCTGCTCGATGTCATTTGGGTCACGCCGGGAATGGAACTGAATTGCACTTCAAGCGGCGTGGCCACTGATGACGCCATGGTTTCCGGGCTGGCGCCGGGCAATTGCGCGGCCACCTGGATGGTCGGGAATTCGGCTTCCGGYAGCGGCGCAATCGACAGGCGCGGATAGGCAATGGCTCCGAGCAGCACCAGGGCAAAGGTCAGCAGGAGGGTGGCGACCGGGTGATCGATGCACCAGGCAGAGATCGAACCGTGGCCTTTCATGGCTTCGTCTCCGATTGCACAACCTGCGGCGGTTCGGTCAGCACCTGTACGGTCGACCCCGGCTTGAGCCGAGACTGACCATCAGTGACCAACACATCGCCCGGTTTCACACCTTTGATGATGTCCTGGCCGCTGCCTTGCGCAACCACCTGAACGGTGACGGCTTCAACCTTGTCACCGTTGACCCGGTACACGAAATGTTGATCGAGGCCCCGTTGTACAACGGTAGGTGGCACTACCAGTGCATCTTTCTCCAGGGCTGTCTGAATTTTTACCGTTACCAGCAGGCCAGGCCAGAGCTTCTGCCCGGCGTTGTTGAATTCGGCCTTGGCGCGGATGGTCCCGGTGTTGGCGTTGATCTGGTTATCGATCAGGGTCAAGTGACCTTCGCCCAGCAAGTTGCCGGTTTCACCGTCGGTGTCGGCGCCAATGTAGGCTTTTACCCGTGCGCGCTGTGGGTCACCGATCAGCCCTTGCAGGGTCGGCAGCATGTGCTGCGGCAGGGAGAACTCGACGGCAATCGGGTCGATCTGCGTCACAGTGAATAGGCCTTGAGCATCGGTCATGCGCAGGAAGTTGCCTTCATCCACTGTACGAATACCGACGCGACCACTGACCGGGGAGCGAATCTGCGTGTAAGAGAGTTGCACTTGCGCGGCATCGATCGAAGCCTGATTGCCTTGGGCGGTGGCCTTCAGTTGATTGACCAGCGCTTGTTGCTGGTCGTAGGTCTGTTTGGAAACCCCGTCGTCGACACTCAGTAACTTGTAACGCTTGAGATTGACCAGCGCCACTTGCAACTGCGCCTGGCTTTCGCCGAGTTGCGCGCGGGCCTGATCAAGACTGGCGCGGATCGAACGGTCGTCAATGGTGGCCAGCAGGTCACCTTTGCTCACCAATTGACCCTCCTTGACCAGGATTTTGGTGAGAATGCCATCAATCTGCGGGCGCACCACCACGCTGTGCAAGGACAGCACCGAACCAATGCCGCTGACATAACGCGGCACGTCTTTTTCAACGACATTGACCACTCGCACCGGAATCGCGGTAGGGGCAGCGAGTTTGCCCGTGACGGGCTTGGCGACGTACCAGGACCCCAACGCTGCCAAGGCTATAAGCAGACCTGCGATCAAGGCGGGTTTTTTCTGGATTCGCATGCGAGTGGGGCGCCGGGCTAATGGGTTAGGGTATTTGCAGGTTTATACCTTCTTTATAACCCTGTCAGCCCGTCAGTAGGGTGACTGCTAACTGACGGGGTTGTCAGTTTGGGCGTTTAGATCGGCGGCGGACGATGCCCCCGTGTTTCTTCAGGTTGATCGCGATGGCGGCGTGTCAGTCAACACAAAACCCGACGGGCTCTCTTGCAGCGTGAAGCTTGCGGCGCTCGACACAGGTATACTGCCGCCTTTCGCGGCTCGCTGACCGGGCCCGACTCTATGTGCATCACCCGGAGCTTTCATGACTTCCCCGACACAACCGCCGGTTGCCGACGCTTTGAGCGACGACCAGGCAGACCTGCCAGACAGCGTCGACTCCAGCGCAGACAGCGAAACCAACGCCGTGATCCCTGCATTCAAATTCCCGTTTAAACCGGGTGATTTGGCTGCTGCAAAGAACGCCAGCCAGCCTTGGTACAAAAATGGTGCGAAGAACGGCCATACCAAGACTCCGGGTGCAGCGCCACCAGGTACGCGTCGTTCGATGGGTAAACGCTGAGTTTTGACTTGAGCGGTGTCTGAGCTGCCGCTTTCGCGAGCAGGCTCGCTCCCACAGTGGATCTTCGTCGTACACAACATCTGTGACCTGTGAGGTTCAACTGTGGGAGCCTGTTCGCGAAGGGGGCATAGCGGGCAACACACCTTCCGAACCAAGCCGCCCGCAATGAAATAAACCCATAGTTCATCGGCGCATCCGTCGCCATGTGCGCACCCGCCGCCTACTGGGCCTTGGCGGTTGAGCGGATGGAGTCCCATTCAGTGACGTAGGCAGTTTTTGTCTGCTTGTTGTAGAGGCACAACTCGGTACCTTGCTGGCCTTTCATGTGTTTTTGCGGGTATTGGCCTTGTAACAGGAGGGCGGTGAAACCGACCCGGTCATCGAATTGCGCAGGGTTGCCGACTGGTTTGGCATTTTTCAGGGCGCTGGCCTTGGTGCAGCTGGCGAGGACTGCTTTGTCATAGGCGGCCCAGGCATCGGGGCTGGAGGCTTGGGCCTGGGAGGCGAGGGCGGTGAGGCAGARGAAGGTCAGGGTTGTGGCTTTCATCGTTCAGGCATCCGGTGGGCTGTATTGGCCGAGTATGCCTGAGGGTTTGATGTTGGTAGTGCGCGCCCTATCGCGAGCAGGCTCGCTCCCACATTTGTTCCAGTCTGTGCACAAAAATTGTGCTCAGACTGGAACCGGTTCCCGACGGACCACATACATCCCGGCACATTCATACAGCCGCTGCGCCCGAAGGTTGTCCTCCAATACCTTCAAATCGACAAAGCCTTCCCGGCGTTGCTGAAATACGCTGAACGCCTGTAGCAGCAATGCGCGGCCAAGCCCGAGACGTTGCGCTCGCGGATGCACCACCAGGTTTTTGATGTAGGCGCTGGTCCAGCATTGGCATACACCAACGACGCCGTCGGCATCCATCGCAATGAAACAGAGGGTGGGATCGTATTCGGGGTCGGTTTCAAACCGTTGTTGCCACACCTCCAGCGCTGGCACGCGGGCGCCGCCGTCCTGAAAACCTTGATCCATCAAGCTATGTACGGCCGCTGCCGATTCAGGGCGGTAATGGCTGAGGACAATCCCTTGAGGCCAGGCGATCACTGGCACAGCCTCCGCGAGGTCGCGCCGCATCAAAAAACAAAAGTCCTCGGCCACCTCAATGACCCTGTTCAGCGACGGCCTTGGCCGCATCGATCAAGCACTTGGTCAACTCTGGCGAAGAGAACTTGGTCAGCACCGCGTTAGCTCCGGACAGACGCGCCTTTTCGCTGTTCATCGCGCTGTCCAGAGACGTGTGCAACAACACATACAGGTGCGAGAAGTCCGGCGTTTCGCGCAGGGTGCGAGTGAAGGCATAGCCGTCCATTTCCGACATTTCGATGTCCGAGACGATCAGGTTGATCTGCTGGGCCGTGCCTTGCAGGTCGAGCAGGCAGTCGATGGCTTCCCTGGCGCTGCGCGCGGTGTGGCATTGCAGGCCGAGGTTGCGCAGGGTGTGCACGGATTGTTGCAGGGCGACCTGGCTGTCATCCACCACCAGAATGCGCGCGCTGCCCAGGATTTCGGCGTCTTCCATGCTCAGCTCGGTCGGGGCGCTTTCGATTTGTGCCGGCGCAATGCCGTGGATGACTTTTTCGATGTCCAGCACTTGTACCAATGTGCCGTCGACTGAAGTCACGCCGGTGATGTACGCCCGCCCGCCACCGGAACCAAAGGGTGGCGGGCGGATGTCCGAGGTCAGGCAATGAACGATCTTGCTCACAGCCTGAACATGCAAACCCTGCTTGGAGCGGCTGACGTCGGTGACGATCAGGCAGCCACCGTTCGGGTCTTCCAGCGGGCGCTCGCCGATAGCACGGCTCAGGTCGATCACTGACAACGACGCGCCGCGCAGGGTGGCGATGCCTTTGACGTGGGGATGCGACTCCGGCAGCCTGGTCAGCGGCGGGCAGGGGATGATTTCGCTGACTTTCAGCAGATTGATCGCCATCAGCTTGCCGCTGCGCAAGGTAAACAGCAGAAGCGAAAGTGAATCTGCGCGGGCTTTGGTGGAGGACATAAAAACCTTCTGTGGAAAAAGGTGATGGGCAATCGCGGGATTGCCAACAACTATCGATATCGGTTTATCGACGTGTAGCGTTCAGGCTTTAGGGACTTTGCGTCGCACACCAGTGAATGCGTTCTTTGTAGCAGCTGCCGAGCCTGCGAGGCTGCGTCCGG
>NZ_JBFULH010000075.1:0-14971 GCF_056400445.1 Pseudomonas sp. P5_B2
GTCGTAAGATCAGGACCCTCGATCTTTCAGGTTAACCGTGGATGCCGGTTTTACGACTGCTGCGCAGCCGRACGCAGGCTTCGCCAGCTGCTACAGGTTATGTGGTGATTGTGATGGCAGGGCTGCCAACACGTCTGTTACCGATTCAAACTCCCGATCAACCCCCGGCAACACCGGCCGCTTCAAAACAATCACCGGCACCCCACGCTCCCGCGCCACTTCCAGTTTCGGTTCCGTCGCAGTGCTACYGCTGTTCTTGCTGATCAGCACATCAATCTTGCGACGCTCAAACAGCTCACGCTCATCCTCGATCACAAACGGCCCACGCGCACCGATGACTTCGCAGCGTGCGTTGCCGGGATAAACGTCCAGCGCACGTAACGTCCAGAATTGCTCTGGCGGAATTTCGTGCAAGTGCTGCAACGGTTCTCGGCCGAGGGTGAACAAGGGGCGGTGGAAGGGTTTCAGGGTTTCGATCAACTCGGCCCAGTCGCTGACTTCGCGCCAGTCATCCCCGGCTTGAGGTCGCCAGGCTGGGCGGCGTAACGCCCAGCAGGCAATGCCGGTCAATTGCGCGGCGGTGGCGGCGTTTTGGCTGATTTGTGCGGCATAGGGATGAGTCGCGTCCAGCAGCAGGTCAATCCCTTCGTCGCGAATGAACTGCGCCAGACCTTCCGCGCCGCCGTAGCCGCCGACGCGCACCTGGCAGGTCACGTCGGTGGGCACGCGACCCACGCCGGCCAGGCTGTAGAGGTGTTCAGGCCCAAGGGTTCGAGCGATGGCCTGCGCTTCCGTCACACCACCGAGCAACAATATGCGCTTCATTGAAAAGCTCCCGCATGACCGACAACTCCACCCTGACGATCAATCGCAAACACTTCGACCTGTACCTGCGCCGGCACCACGCTGCGGGCAAACTCCAGTGCGTGCTGACACACCGCATCACCCAGCGCAATGCCCGCCGCACTGGCCATCGCCAACGCCTGCTGGCTGGTATTGGCCTCGCGAATGGCCTGTTGCAGCGCTTCATCAGCGCCGACCGCCGCCGCCCATTCGGCCAGTTGCGGCAGGTCGATGCTGGAGTGTCGGCTGTGCAAATCCATGTGCCCGGCCGCCAGTTTGCTGATCTTGCCGAAGCCGCCGCACAGGCTGAGTTTATCCACAGGCACTTTGCGCAGGTGTTTGAGTACGGCACCGACAAAGTCGCCCATTTCGATCAGGGCGATTTCCGGCAGGTTGTAGACCCGGCGCATGGTGTCTTCGCTAGCGTTACCGGTGCAGGCGGCGATGTGCAGGTAACCGTTGGTTTTGGCGACGTCGATGCCCTGGTGGATCGAGGCGATGTAGGCCGCGCAGGAAAACGGCCGGACGATGCCGCTGGTGCCGAGAATCGACAGTCCGCCGAGAATCCCCAGTCGCGGGTTCATGGTTTTCAGCGCCAGGGCTTCGCCATCCTCGACGTTGATGGTGACTTCAAAACCACCGCCGTAGCCGAATTCCTCGGCCAACAACGTCAGGTGATCGATGATCATTTTGCGCGGCACCGGGTTGATCGCCGGTTCGCCGACGCCCAGCACCAAACCGGGGCGCGTCACCGTGCCAACACCACGTCCCGCCTTGAAGCGGATACCCGGTTCGACGCTCAGGCGCACTTGTGTATACAGCAGGGCGCCATGGGTCACGTCAGGGTCGTCGCCGGCGTCCTTGAGGGTCCCGGCTTCGGCACCGTCGTCGGTCAGGCGACAAAACTCCAGGCGCATCTGCACTTGCTTGCCCTTGGGCAACACGATCTCGACCGCGTCAGCACCCACCCCGGCCAGCAACAGACGCGCCGCCGCGAGACTGGTGGCGGTGGCGCAACTGCCCGTCGTCAGGCCGCTGCGCAGCGGGGCGGGTTGTTCGGCGGTTTCGTCACGCATCGCAGGGCTTCGTCACGTCCAGCAAGGTAATGGGCAGTGCCTGGCGCCAGGTGTCGAACTCGCCCAGCGGCTGCGCTTGGGCAATGTGGATGCGGGTCAGTTCACCGCCATGCTGTTCGCGCCAGGCCATCAGGGTCATTTCACTTTGCAGCGTGACAGCGTTGGCAATCAATCGACCGCCGGGTTTCAGCTGCGCCCAGCAGGTGTCGAGCACGCCTTCGCGAGTGACGCCGCCACCGATGAAAATCGCGTCCGGGCGTTCGAGGCCCGCCAAGGCCTGTGGCGCGTTGCCGCGAATCAGTTGCAGGCCGGGAACGCCGAGGGCGTCGCGGTTGTGTTCGATCAGTAGCTGCCGACCGTCATCGGCCTCAATGGCCAGTGCGCGGCACGTCGGGTGCGCGCGCATCCATTCGATGCCAATCGAACCGCTGCCGGCACCGACGTCCCACAGCAATTCACCGGGCACCGGCGCGAGGCGCGCGAGGGTGATGGCGCGCACGTCGCGCTTGGTCAGTTGGCCGTCGTGCTTGAAGGCCGAATCGGGCAGCCCGGCCAGTCGTGAGAGACGCGGCGTGTTTGGTTCGGCGATGCACTCGATAGCGATCAGGTTCAGGGCGGCGATCAGCGGATCATTCCAGTCATTGGCGACGCCATCGATGCGCCGTTCGGCGGCACCGCCCAGATGTTCCAGCACGGTGAGGCGGCTCGGGCCGAAACCGCGTTCGCGCAGCAATGCAGCAATTGCAGCCGGGCTTTGACCGTCGTTGCTCAGCACCAGCAGACGTACACCGCTGAACAACTGCGCATTGAGGGCGGCGAGCGGCCGGGCAACGACTGAAAGCGTCACCACCTCCTGCAACGGCCAGCCCATACGCGCGGCTGCCAGCGAACAAGAAGAGGGTGCCGGCAGGGTCTGCATTTCATCAGCGGTCACCTGCCGCGCAAGGCTGGCGCCCACGCCGAAGAACATCGGATCGCCGCTGGCCAGTACGCATACCGGCTCACCGCGTCGGGCCAACAGCGGCTCAAGGGAAAAAGGACTCGGCCATATCTGGCGCTCGCCACGGATGCACACCGGCAGCAAGTCCAGTTGCCGCTGACCGCCAATAATCCGCGAAGCACGCAGCAGCGCGTGCCGGGCGTTTCTGCCCAGGCCCTTGAAGCCGTCTTCACCGATTCCCACTACTGTCAGCCAGGGTGACATCTGCAGTCCTTAAAAATAGTCCTCAAACGGACGGTTCCGACGGGCAGGCTTTTCATGCCGCCTGACAAAGCAGGCATAATACCGCGCCTTCGCCCGCGAAGCGCCTTTCCCAAACAGCCGGTCGCCCCCTTGAACGAACGCCCGATGTCCACTGCCTTACGCCCCTCGGCTTGCCCGGGGTTGCTGCGTATTGTTCAGGCATTGGACGGCGGTATCTGCCGGATCAAGTTGAATGGCGGTTCGATCAGTGCCGATCAGGCCGAAGCGGTGGCGAATGCGGCCGAACGGTTTGCCGGCGGCGTGATCGAGGCGACCAACCGCGCCAACCTGCAAATTCGCGGGATCGGCAGCGAGCACGGGGCGTTGATCGACAGCCTGATGGCGGCCGGGCTCGGCCCGAGCAGCGCCGCTGGCGATGATGTGCGCAACCTGATGCTCAGCCCGAGCGCCGGGATTGACCGGCAGAGGCTGCTCGACGCGCGCCCGTTGGCCGGGCAGATTCTGGCCACGCTGCAAAGCGATGCACGCTTGCACGACCTCAGCGCCAAATTTGCCGTGCAACTGGATGGCGGCGAAGGTTTGGCGATGCTCGAACATCCCCATGACCTGTGGCTTTCAGCGTTTGAGCGAGAGGGCGAACAGCGCTGGGTGTTCGGTCTGGCCGGGTGCCCGACCGATGTACCCGCCAGCTCGGTGTCGCTGGATCAAGGCCATGCGCTGGTGGTCGCCGTGCTGGAGTTGTTTCTTGAATTGGCGCGGCCCGATCAGACCCGCATGCGCCATCTGCTCGTCGACTGTTCACTCGACGGGTTTCTCGCTCGACTGGCCGAACGTGTGCCGTTGATGACCATCGAAAGCTGGCAGCGCACAGCAACCCCGAGTGACCTGCACATCGGCGCTCACCCACAACGTGACGCCGAACGCGTGTACATCGGCGCAATGCCGCCGCTGGGTCGTCTCGATCCGGCGATGCTGCGGGGTGTCGCACAACTGGCCCGGGAGCGGGGCGACGGCAGCCTGCGTTTTACGCCTTGGCAAAGCCTGTTGCTGCCCGGTGTGCATACCGACAAGACGGCTCAAGTTATCCACAGCCTCGAACAACTCGGCCTGCGCTGCTCGGCCGATGATGCCTTGGCGCATCTGATCGCCTGCACCGGTTCCACCGGTTGCGGCAAAGGCCTGGCAGACACCAAGAGCGATGCCCGGCAACTGGCGGCGCTGCTGCAACGCCAGGGTCATACGCTGAACGTTCACCTGTCAGGTTGCTCGCGTTCCTGTGCCGCAGCGCACATCGCGCCGATCACTTTGCTGGCGGTCTCTGCCGGTCGATACGACCTCTATTTTCGCGATGCAGCACAGCCCGGTTTCGGCGCGCTGCACGCACGCAATCTTACTATTGAAGCGGTCGCAGCCTTGCTCGACGACCGCTCACGGAGCTCCCTAGATGCTTGATTACATCCGCGACGGTCAGGAGATCTATCGCAACTCCTTCGCGATCATCCGCGCCGAGGCCAACCTGGCGCGCATCCCCGCTGACCTGGAAAAACTCGCGGTGCGCGTAATCCACGCCTGCGGCATGGTCGATGCCATCGATGGCCTGCTGTTTTCCGAAGGCGCGGGCAAGGCCGGGCGCGAGGCGCTGGCCGCCGGTGCACCGATTCTGTGCGATGCACGGATGGTCAGCGAAGGCGTGACTCGCACGCGTTTGCCGGCCAACAACGAAGTCATTTGCACACTGCGCGATGACAGCGTTCCGGAGCTGGCCCGCGAGTTGGGCAACACCCGCTCCGCAGCCGCGCTGGAACTGTGGCGCCCGCATCTGGAAGGCAGCGTGGTGGTAATCGGAAACGCGCCGACCGCGCTGTTTTATCTGCTGGAAATGCTCGACGCCGGTGCGCCGAAACCGGCCTTGATCCTCGGCTTCCCGGTGGGCTTCGTCGGCGCAGCCGAATCCAAGGCCGCGCTCGCCGCCGACAGTCGCGGCGTGCCGTTTGTGATCATGCAAGGCCGGCTCGGCGGTAGCGCCATGGCTGCCGCCGCTATAAATGCCCTCGCCACGGAGATCGAATGATGCAGCAACCTGGACGCTTGATTGGCTTGGGCGTCGGCCCCGGTGATCCGGAACTGATTACCGTCAAAGCCCTGCGCCTGCTGCGCGAATCGCCGGTGGTGGCGTACTTCGTCGCCAAGGGCAAAAAGGGTAATGCGTTCGGCATCATCGAAGCGCATTTGCAGGATGCGCAAACGCTGCTGCCGCTGGTGTATCCGGTGACCACCGAAGCATTGCCGGCACCACTGTCCTATGAACAGGTGATCAGCGACTTCTACGATGCGGCCGGCGAAGAACTCGCCGCGCATCTGGACGCGGGCCGTGACGTGGCGGTGATCTGCGAAGGCGATCCGTTCTTCTACGGCTCCTACATGTACCTGCATGATCGTCTGGCCGAACGCTATGAAGCCGAAGTCGTGCCAGGTGTTTGCTCGATGCTAGGCGGCGCTTCGGTGCTGGGTGCGCCGCTGGTGTATCGCAATCAGAGTTTGTCGGTGCTGTCCGGCGTGCTGCCTCACGACGACCTCAAGCGTCGGCTGGCCGATGCCGATGCGGCGGTGATCATGAAGCTGGGGCGCAATTTCCCCAAGGTCCGTCAGGTACTCGAAGAACTCGGTCTGGCGGAACGTGCGCTGTACGTCGAGCGCGCGACCATGGCCAATCAGAAAATCGTACCGCTCAATGAGGTCGAGCCGATGTCCTCGCCGTACTTCTCGTTGATCATTGTTCCCGGCGAAAGGTGGCAAGGCTGATGGCCCGTCCAGTTCCGGCGATTGTCATTCTGGGCAACGGAAGTCTCGCGACCGCGCGCAAGATTCAACAGGTCTACCCCGGCGCGTTGATCCATGGCCTGGCTGAGCGGGTTGAAGGCGCGGACCGTGTCTATCACGAGTTCGGCGCGACCTTGCGTGAGTTCTATCAACAAGACACGCCGATCATTGCGCTGTGTGCGGCTGGCATTGTCATTCGCACACTGGCGCCGTTGTTGCTGGAGAAAGGTGCCGAACCGCCGGTGCTGGCCGTGGCCGAAGACGGTAGCGCCGTGGTGCCGCTGCTCGGTGGGCTGGGTGGCGTGAACGTCATGGCTCGGGAGATTGCTGCTGGTCTTGAGGTCGCTGCGGCGATCACCACCAGCGGTGAATTGCGTTTTGGCACCTGCCTGCTCAATCCGCCGATTGGTTATGCGCTCGGTGATCTGGAGTTGGGTAAGCGCTTTGTCTCGGATCTGCTTACCGGCCAAAGCGTGCGGATCGAAGGGGCTGCACCGTGGCTCGCGCAAGCGCAGTTGCCGGAAGATCCTCAGGCGCAGTTGTCGATTCACATCGGCAGTGCCGAGCGCACTCCAGCAGCCAATGAATTGTTGATCTACCCGCGCAGTGTGTTGGTGGCGGTGAGCGCCGAGGTCGCCGATTTGCCGCAGTCGATTCGGGCGGCATTGCATCAGGCGAACATCGCCGTGCAATCGGTGGCGTGCTTGTTGGCCAGCGATCAGCACATGGCCAAGTCACCGTTGCGTGAAGCGGCGCTTGAGCTGGGCGTGCCGCTGCGCTTTGCGTCCCATGGCGCAGTCAGCGAACTGGTGAGGCAGGAGGCTCCCGACGCTGCACTCGTCTGGACGGACACGAACATCGCTGTCGCCGTGGCCAGTCAGCCGCTGGATGTGGCGCGGATCGGTCGCCCGCGCGGTCGTCTGGCGGTGATCGGCCTGGGCCCTGGTGCCGCCGAATTGATGGTGCCCGCCGTCAAGGCAGAGCTTGCGAAGGCCACCGATGTGCTCGGCTATGAAACCTACGTGCGCATGGCCGGTCCTTTTCGCGAAGACCAGGTGCTGCATTGCACCGACAATCGCGAAGAGATGCAGCGTGCCCGCCACGCCTTTGAACTGGCGGCGCAAGGCCGCTCGGTGATTGTAGTGTCGTCGGGTGACCCCGGCGTGTTCGCGATGGCGGCGGCGGTGCTTGAAGCGTTGCACGAATCGACAGAGACGAGTTGGCACAGCGTTGATCTGGAGATTCTTCCGGGTGTTTCCGCGTCCCTGGCCACCGCGGCTCAGGCCGGCGCGCCGCTGGGTCACGACTTCTGCGTGATGTCGCTTTCGGACAACCTCAAGCCTTGGGCGATCATCGAGAAACGGCTGGACCTGGCCGCCGAAGCCGATCTGGCGCTGGCGTTCTATAACCCGATCTCACGTGCGCGTCCCTGGCAGCTTGGCCGGGCGCTGGAGATTGTGGCGCGGCATCGCACCAGCGAAACACCTGTGGTGCTGGGGCGTGACATTGGTCGCCCGGGGCAGACCTTGCGTGTGACCACCCTCGGGCAATTGACCCCGGACCAAGTGGACATGCGCACCATGGTGCTGATTGGTTCGTCGACAACCTGCGTGTTCCCCCGTGCCGAGGGTGGCGAGTGGGTGTATACGCCTCGTTGGTATGGTGACAAGCCCGCGTCATGAGAAGTGGCGGCCTCGTTATGAGGTCGCTTACTACTTGTTAGTTCTATTAAGTGTCCTGATGTAAATAAAGTGAAGGTCTGATTATGCGCGACGATCATGTTTATTGATTGTTGTGATTCAACTTGTGTTTTTTTACTGCTTGGCGGGGCGTTTAAGTGTCCAGATGTTCTGGGGGTAATAAATTGTTCGTGTTCCATTGCGAGATAGAAATTTAGTTGGGTTAGGGTTATTCCCGAGTCTGATGGGCTCTTCGGTCTTTACCGGTTTCTTTTTCTGCAGGGAAGTCTATTTATGGGTGAGCAGGAAGCTCGTCGTGCGAACGGCTATGTCAGTTTTATCGACTTATTCAAATTGTCAGATCTTGAACATGCCGTGCAGGCCTATAAAGGTACTGACGAATATGAAGCTGTTTTCAGATACTACTTCGGGTGCATCGGGTTGCTCGATTATCCGAGGATGCGGGTGCCGCTGGGGCTGTTGCGTCAAACGCTCAAGAACTTGGTTGAACCGAAGGGCAGGCAGCGAAGGGCCGCTGAGCAGGGACCGCCATCCGCGCCAGACGAGGGGCAAGCGCCGGGGCTGGTGGAAATACAGGACAGGCTCGACAGTTTCGAAGCGCGCTTGGTCAACAGCGTCGAACAGTTGAGCACCGTCGCTACTGAAGTGCCGAAAAACATGCACTTTGTCTGGCTCGGTGGCGGTCTCGGGGATATTCAGCGCGACTACATCAATGTCTGGAATAAAGCAGTCGCCGGGGAAGGCTATAGCGTCAAAATCTGGTACGACAGCGACGCGTTACTGGCCTACGAAACCAATCGGATCATTGTTGAGGCTGCCAAGGCTGATGCGATGCTTAATGGTGGGCAGACCAGTAAGACTGCTATTGAACTGGGCGACAAGTATGAGGAACGTGCCATTGTCCTCAAGCAACAAATGTATGCGCATATCACTCAGGCAGTAGCGCGGGGCATTAGCGCCGATGACGCAAGAGTAGATCTTCTGGTTCGGGGGTATGGCCAGAATGAAGCGCACCTTAACGCCTTGAGGGATAAAAACAGCCGAAGCATTGCGGCAATGGGCGAGGGCGGTATTGAACTTCGCGATCTGGCGAGCAACAACGCTCCGCTTGGTTTGCAGGCGATTTACGAACGGGAAACAAGATTGCGTGGCAACTTCGCCGCCGCATCCGATGTGGTGCGCGTCGAGGCATTGATTGCGCAAGGCGGAAGTTATGCCGATGTCGATAACCTGCCACCGTTTCAGGAAACGCTTGGGGGTGTGGATATCAGCCAATTCGGCACCGATGCGCGCTTGGGCGTGTTGCAATTGTTGCTGGACCATAACCCTGAGTGGATGCCGGGCCGTCAGGCGATGCGCGGTCAATACACGAACTATTTCGAAGCAATTCCCCTGGAGCATCGCCCGGGGCTGGAGCGCTTTGCCAAAAGTCGTCCCGCCTTGAGCAGCGTTTTTCGCCCGCCGGCAGAGCGCCCGGTTCGTCCTGACGGCTTGCGCGCGGTCGCGGAGCAAAGCAGCTTAAGCAATGCATTCCTGATGGCCCATCCCGGCTCGGCCATGCTGAAGGCGGTGATCGAACGTTTCAAGCTCAATTATGAAATGGTCGATGCCACGGCGTGCCTGGCCCGGGAGCGAAATATTGCGCTGATCGACGTCGAGGCCATGAGCGGTTTGGCGACGGAGGTGGTCGAGAAAAAACTCGGTCCCTTGTCCCAACTGTCGCCGGGTGAAGAACTGTCCTTCAGCTTTCTGATTGAGGCCGCGGCGACCTACTACAGCGATGGAATCCGCCCCCAGAGCGAAGTAACGATCTATCTGACCGGGCCTGCGGCGATGCGTGACGCAATCGAGGCCTATGCTCGCGCGAACTTCACCGTTCGGGCAGCCGAGGCCTGGCGCGAGGACGTGGCTATTGCCGCCAACGGGATGGTCAATCGGGCAACCGAAGAGGAGTTGGATCACTCCTGGAAAGAAAACGCGAGTGATACGGCGCAATGGTTGATCAATGAGCAAAGACGCTGGCGAGAAGGGTTGTTCAAGTCGCGTTTCGCTGGCGATGTCGCCCACTTGCTGCAAAACCAGACCATCAAGTTTGACGAAGGCTGGCCCGTTATCGAGGGACGTCCTGTGTTATCGACGGTGCTGTTACAACAACTGGCCGATGAGCTGGGTGAGCCGTTTCTGCAAGCGATGAATGAGCAGCACAGCGGCTCAGTGATCTTCAAAAAAAACCTGCCATTGAGTTTTGACGATCGTCAATCAATCCTGGCTCAGGATGTCAGGGCACTGCTTCCGGCGTCGCAGAGTGACTCAAAAACCCAACAATTGTCAGTCGATGAAATACTGAGCCGGATCGCCAACGGCTCCTTTGTGACTGCACAACTGAGCCCACGACAGCGGCTGTTGCTGGGGGCATTGCTGGGGGCTTCGGCACTGGATAACCGCAGCTTTGATGCGGTGGCTATCGAGCTGGAAAATCTGGCCAACACGGTTTCCGAGCTGGGCATATCGGGCCGTTATGCCGCCATTGCGCGCCAACTCTACAAACACAGTGCGCCGGCCTTCCTGGCTGGAATGAACGACGCTGACGGCGAGCCACCGGCGTTGGCCGAACGAGCCCTGGACCTCAAGAAAAATGCCCTCAAGCAGCCACTGACCTTGCGTGAGTGGGGCCAGCGGGTTGCCCGGATTCAGCAGCTGGCGAAGCTTGAATTCCGAGACCGGATTGTCGAACGGGTCGGCGTTGTTCTGGATGGCTTCCAAGCCGGCATGATCAAGCTGGTGCCACAGGATTTGTTGTTGCAGGGCATTGGCGAGCGAGTGGGTGGCCGCTGTTACCCGCTGACGCTAGCGATGTCCGCTGCATTGACCCAAGGTCCCGCCGCCGCCAATACCCTGCGGGAACGCTTCTACCTCGGCGTCATTGAACCTGAGGAAAACGACTCGGCCGTCTTTTTGCGGATCGTGGAAGAGATGCGGGGTTTGCAGCTGAACGATATGGGCTCCGTCCTGCCCCGCTCTGATCTGGCACAGGTAGTCGCGCTGCTGGACAGCAAAAAATCCACCACGACCTTGATGCTCAACTCCAACAACCACTCGATGCTGGTGGCGAAAACCTTTGATGGCGAGCACAGCCTCTATCATTTCTACGATCCTAACTTTGCAGTGTTCGAGTTTGAACAACCGCTGGAGTTTCGTGAGGCGCTGGAGCAGTTCTTCCTGCGGCATGAAATGGCCAGGCAGTACGACGCTTACGGTGACACTTCACGTCCAATGTTTGACCTGATCGAACTGGACGGTACGCGCCTGTCCAACACGTTGCTGTCTTCCGGTATTCGAGTGTCGGCGTTGCTGCAACCCGGCCCGCTCAAGGAGCAGTCATTGCCTGCGGTCAGGCAGCGCCTGGCCAGTGCTCGCGGCGAGTCGTTGATGAACAATCCGCGTCTGGGCAGCAGCCTCCTGGAGCTGGACGCTCATTGGTGGGGCCAACAGATCCATCAGGCGACCACAGCGCTCCAGGAAAAAAATCCAGAGGTCGCAGGGTTTGTGCCGTTGTTCGAGACACTGGAAGTGACCCCGGTCGGCGAGTATCGCTTGAGCCTGATCAACCCCCGGAAGCCTGAGGATCTGGTGCAGGTTATTACCAGCGATCAACGTTTCCTGCGCATCAAAAACTACCTGTCGGAGCACTTCTCGACGCTGGCCACAAAACCCCGGGCACCGGTCAATGAGCCGGATCCAACCGGGGCCGGCAGCGTTCATACGCTGAACGCAGGCTTCACTGTGCAGGCGCTGATGAACGCACTGCGTTCTCAGGAAGGCGCCGGGAAGTCGTTGACCACCGCTGTCCGGTTGCACGCCTATGTCAATTACGCACAGCTGGTGCACGGCAACGTGATTGATGTACTTGGCCTGGTCAAACTGGTTCGACAGGCCCTGGCCCAAGAGAAGGTGATCGCACAGACTTGCGCGCCGGTCGTCAGTGAAGCATTGGGGCACTTGGCCAACGAAGGTGTGGGCGCGGTGTTAGGTTTGGCCAACGCCGGTTTTGATGTTTACCAGTTGGCGACGGCCGAAAACGACGTGGAGCGCGCGCAGTATGGCACTCAGCTGGCATTTGATTCGGCGAGCGTCGTGCTGGCCGGCGCAGGCATCGGTGCCGCAGTAGTCGGTGCGAGTACCGCCGCAGCGGTGCTGGGGGGCGCTGGGGTGATTCTGGGCGGCCTCGCCATTGGAGCAGCAGCGTTGGCGCAGGGTTTTGCCGTCATTGCCGAAGAAGTCAAGCAGGTCGGGTTGTTTTTTGATGAGCTGGAACGTGCCGACCGTGACGATGGCTATCGGTTTGATGAAAAGGCTAAAGCGTGGATGCCTCGACCATCGTTGGTCTTCCAGATGCTGGATTTGAATGCACAAACCTTAATGTTCGACAGCCCCAGGTTGTTCCCCCTGCGCGACCATTTTGGCGTGCCGGATTTTGAAGTGGACTACGAGCACGCCATTAATATTCGTCGTGAACTCAACTTGCCGGGACAAGCCGCATTCCGTCCCTCTGCCGGCCAGGTCATCGTGCTGCCCTGCACACCCAAAACGTTCTACGGCTATGAGTACAAGTGGCTGCCTTTTTCCACGCTGCGTCACGATGTCGGGTTTGATACGGCTCGTCGCTTGGAAAAAAAGAAGCCGGATGGCCAGCGCCTGTTTCTGTTTTCGTTTTATTCGTTTCCGGGTGACTACATTGTCTATCGTCTGAACCCGGTCTATCGGCCAACCCGGATCACCGTGCGCATGGACGCGGTTGATCGCACGCTGGTCGTCCCCGTTCTGCCGAAATCGTGGCACCACCTGCTCTCCTACACGATCGAAGGTGGCAATTCGCAATGTTCAATCGTGCTCAACCCCGGGATCAGCCTGGAACTGGAGGCGCCGGCTCTGAAAACTTCGCGCTGGATACTTCATGCGCCCTGGGCGAGCGTCAGCGATGTCATCGTGGAAACAACGGGAGGCGTTTCCATTGGCGCCATCAAGGTGGCGATCACTGGCAAGGGCCATCATGAGATCTTGATCAAACTCGCCAATAACCAGGTATTCAAGATTGAACGCGTGAGCCAGCAACTGTTACTTCTGGAGCAAAGCGTACCCCCCGGCGTAGATCCGCAGATGTTGCAGGATCACCTCAAGGCTCTGGCCAAAGATCATCGTCTGGCCATGCCTTACACACCGATTCATCAGTTTCCAGTTCCCTTTGAAAAACCTGATGAACCCCGATTTGCGAACGCCTGGTACGACACGGCGCAAGACCGGTTTCTCTACATCCGCGATGACGAGTTGGAAGAGTCCGCCGGCGCATTGCTGGGGGCGGTGGCGCAAGGCTATGCGTACTTCTATGACCCGCAAAGTTTGTTTATCTGGCGAKTCGACGCAGTGACCGGTTTGCTCAGTCATCGTTACAGGCTGTTGGCCGTCCCGCTTGCCGATAGCCTTATCACTCACTGCAAGGTGGGCGCGAATGGAGTGATCACCGTCGTTCAGGAAATCACTCGCAAAGACCGGACGGCAGACGAGTTTGTTTATCAACTGCAGGCCGGCGTGCTGTATTTGAGTTCAATGACGCGAGATCTTGACCCGGCTCTGGAAGCCGTCATCAGCAAGGCTGACACGCTTGCCGACTGGTCGATGGTATTTGGCGAGTACGTTTTACCTCGGTCTTCCCCGGTTCAAGCTGGCGTCACCACCACCAACTGGCAACCTGCGGCGTACGTGTCGATTTGCTGGAAGGTGGAAGCGACACTGCGTGACCTGGCTTGGGTTCGCAACCGCGATCAGCTGATTATTCGTCCCGCCGCGACGCGACACCGGGAACGAGGCTGGCCGGACTCTATCAAGAAAATGCATGAACTCACGCTGATTCCGCCTGCAAGCGATGAGGCTGATGTCTTCGTCATTTACGACAAGACATCCAAGCGCCTATCCCGCCAACAATGGGCTAACGGAGCTTGGGCCAGTCGACGGATTGAACCCGAAGGGCTGGTCAATGTGGTGGCTGTTGAAGCGGGTTTCCTGGCACTGACCCATCAAGGTCTGTTCTTCAATGTGACCGCCGAGGGCCACCTGCGGCTGGGAGGCCTGTCAGATGACTGGCTCAAGGATCGAGCGCAATGGTGGTTGGCGCTGGACGAGTTGGCCACTCGATACCCGGTCACGAGTTTCGCTATTGTGGGGTTGACCCGCTTCAGTGGCGATGCCCGGTTGAGCGCCTGGTATGTGGATAATCGGCTGTTGCTGTCCGACCTGGGACAGGGGGAAGAAGTGCGTTTGCTGGGCGTGACGCCGGACAACCAAGCGGTCTGGATACTTGAGCGCTCAACGGGTGAGATCTACCGTCAGGCCTTCATGGATCCCGACTTGCTTGACGGTGCGTTTAGCTCGGGCCTGCAATTATTACAGGCCGACGTCCTGCCGGCCCCGCAGCGCGAGTGGGCGTCCTGGCGGTTTTCTGAAGTAAAAGCGTCAGTGGCAGGACTTCAAGCAACAACGCTTGATGGGGTCAGGGTTGCGCTGCGATATCAGGAGCCGGTGCTGATCACCGGCGTCGATAGCGATTGGGTTGCCGCACACGCTGACACATTGCAAGAGGCCCTCAAAGTGCTGGTTGAAAACCACAGGCACGCGGCATTTCTCGTGGTGGAAGAATCTGGTAGTTGGCAATGGTATGTGACAGAAACCGGGCGATTGATTCGGGTGCCGCAGGTATCGATTCCTGACGACTTCGAACTCTTGGGTACGCAGCAACAAACCAATGTATTGCTTCATGAAAGTAAAGACGGGCGGTTGCACACGTACCCGGTGATGGCACAGGCCGGTCCGCTCACTTACGTACAGCGTAATGCAGAGGTCATCGCAATCGAGGGGCAGATGACGGTAAAGGACCTCTTGCCGCTGATTCCCGACGATGTGAACACCTTGATCCTTCGATTGGGGCAAGGCGCAGTGACTTGCCATTTATCGAAGGCAGCCTGGTTGAGACTGGAGTCAGTCATCGTCGACAGCCGACAGTCTCTGGGCAGTGCCACTTTTATTCCGGGCAAGTTGATCTGGGAGCTGGACCGTCCCGAAAAACTGGTGTTGAACAGGGTTGGGGAACACTTGGTGATGATGGATTCGGACAGTGGGCACAGTCTGATCTTTCGTCAGGTATTTGTGGCGGATCCAGCCTTGCGTGGGGAGGTGTTCCTGGCAATTGACGGCTATCAGTCCGTTGCAGTGTCAAGGCTGGCGAGTGCCCTGCTTGCTAGAAAGGACACCGCGAGCGGTGCGTTGCTCAGCGAATT